>JAGRBZ010000223.1 GCA_020433805.1 Anaerolineae bacterium | reverse complement strand
AAGCCGTTTGGTTAGATACTAACAATTGTCCAAGACTATGCCTGGAAAATAAGGCCCAATGGGGCAATTGACAAAGAACGGATTACAAGGGCAAGTAAATTGTAAATTGTGAATAATTAATAATTAATGGTGAATGGTTTTTACTTCACAATTCACCATTAATTATTCACAATTTCTTTTTGTCACCTTATCGACAATCTTTTGTCGATGTCCGTCCCTTAGTGCCTATCGACATTTTTTTGTCGATCATTTTCCCTTAGGGCCTATGGTTATTCAATCTCCAGTCTCTAATTACCAGTTACCCTATGAGTTACGCAGTTCATGTCATTTCGAAGCCGAAGGCGAGAAATCCCCTATCGCGTCTGATTGCAAACAATGTTCGATGGGATTTCTCGGCAAAAGACGCCTCGAAATGACAGCCCCGGTTATCAACTGCGTAAGTCATAACCAATTACCCTACAGAATTGGGTAAGTCAATTAATTCTCTTTCCTTAGCCTTAAAACGCTCTTGGGACCAGGTGGCGCTCTGCTGTTCCAGCCATTTTAAAATCGCCTGGTTTGTTTCTTGCGGCTTTTCTTGCTGGACCCAATGACCGCAGTCCAGATTGACCACGTCCACATTGGGCACGAACTTGGTCAGGCTTTCAGACTTCGGGATCAAATCCCGGTCGCCATAGATCATGAGTGCGGGCTGTTGGATGATTGGGTTCACATCCGCCAATACGTGCCAGTTGCGGTCAAGGTTTCTGTACCAATTTATACTGCCCGTGAACCCTGTTGATTCGAAGGCGGAGACGAAAACGGCCAGTTCGCTGTCGCTCATGAGGGGTTCGCCGAGCGGTGTTTCTGCTTTGGCAAGATTAATCATCGCCATACCTGGCTGAGGCGGTGCGGGGGGCATGTTCTTGCGGAATATATTGCGAAGGAACGGGGCTGTATTTTCTTCTAATACCGCGTCCGCGACGCCTGGCTGTCGATTGAAGTGGACAAAATAGTGGTCGTCGCCAAATATTTCTTCCATGAACTCGATCCAAGGTTTTTCTCCGCGCTCTTGGTAAGGCAAGGCCAGGTTTATTACTTTATTTACCCGGTTTGGATGCAATAAGGTCAGCCCCCAAACGACCATTGCGCCCCAATCATGACCGACAAAGGTGGCATCTTCGTAGCCGTAGTGATCGAGAAGGGCGACGAGATCACCCGACAGGTGTTCAATGTCATAGTCTGTTACGTCGGTCGGACGGGATGAGTTGCCATACCCCCGCTGGTTTGGGACGATGACATGGTAGCCCGCTGCGGCAAGAGCGGGCACCTGATAGCGCCAAGAAAAGGCATGCTCTGGCCAGCCATGACAGAGTACAATAGGATTCCCTACATTTTGTCGGCCTGCTTCAAAGACTTCAAGTTCCACACCGTTGACTGAAATAAGAGTGGGCTTGGGGAAATCGGTTGCTACGTTCATTGAATTTTTGTCCATCTTATGCTCCTTTTTAGCAAATGCAATAGGTGAGTACATTTTTAGAAACCTCTTTGCGTTTTTCTTATCTAAATTATAAACTGCATTTAGGACAATATTCGTCCTATAAGGAGCGCAACATTAAACCGTAGAAACATAAAATTGCGCCGATAATCGACAGAACTTACGGCAAGATTTACCTTAATTATGACAAATAAAATCGTGATAATCTTGTAAATTCTGTCTAATTTTTCTTTACCACAGTTTAGTGCAGAGCTATCGCCCTATAGTATAAGAAGGAAAAAAATGTATTCACCGACAATGCGTCTTTTAGCCGTACTTGAACTCTTGGAAACCTATGGTTCAGTCAGTGGTCCCGAACTGGCTCGGAGACTGGAAGTTGATGCGCGAACTGTAAGAAGGTATATTGTCACACTTCAAGATATGGGCATACCCGTTGTAGCAGAAAGGGGGCCATACGGTTCATACAGGCTCGAACGGGGCAGTCGATTACCGCCTCTCATATTCAACGACTCCGAAGCTAGCGCAATTATTCTTGGTTTGATTGTAATAAGGCAAATGAACTTTCCCATCGACGCCGCTGCGGTTGAAGGAGCCTTTGCTAAAACGGAACGGCTTTTACCCGAAAAGCTGTTTTGGTATATCAACGATCTCAAAGAATTGATTAAAATCCATAACCCTTCTTATTTTTCAACAACCCACATAGCACACAGCGATTTTGTATTGCTATTGGGCCAAGCCATCAAAAATCGAAAGAGAACCGTGCTTACCTATTCTTCCAAGGATGGAAAAGAAACAGTCCGTGAAGCGGATCTTTATGGATTGGTGTTAGTGGGGGGCCAATGGTACACCGCCGGTTATTGTCATTTGCGGGAAAACCTGAGGACCTTTCGTTTGGATCGTCTGCTTTCGATAGCAATAACCGAAAAAGATTTTGACCGTCCCCAGAGTTTTGATCTGTTGAATTACGTATTGGGGTCAATAGAACACGTTCAGAAAGGTTTTGACGTTGAAATAGTTTTGAAAACTTCAATTGAGCAGGCACGAAGGCTCTTTGCCTCCGAGGTTCAGTGGCTTGAGCCAATTGATGAGGGTGTTTTGTATCGTCTGTCGACATCCAGGCTAGATTGGTTAGCCTTTGGCCTCATGGATCGCAATATCCCCTTTATTATCCGCAAACCTCCTGAATTGTATGCGGTGTTTCAGGAGATTGCTGAAAAAGCAGCCAGGATCGCTTCAACTAAGGAATGAGAATTAATTAACTTACCCAAGTCTGTCGGGTAATTTGTAATTGGTAACTGGTAATTAGAGACTGGAGATTGAATACAACGTAAATTAAGTAATGTAAGTTTTTCAGCAGACCTCTCCGTCGTGCCCGAATGTAGTTGTCGGGCACCCAGGTTTGGATTCCCGCTAAAAGCATGCGGGAATGACGCTCAAAAACTGCGGAAAACTTAATTTACGATCCTAAGGATAATTGATGGAACATGGTACAAGGTTCATTTTAAACAAAGTGAATGGTTCGGTGGTGGGTGGTAGCGGAAGGCATCCCGATGAGGTCGAAAAAGAAGATTGCTCAAGTATAACATATCTCGCTTTGCCGCAAAAAGGGTTGAGAGGGGATTTGGCGCTCCAACTTTCTTTGCGCCGGAGGAAAGCCTTATTTCAACGCTTTATCTTTGCCCTGAACCAGGTTTGTAAAGGCGCTGATAAATCGCTTCATAGCATCTTTTGTTTTACTATCCGTCACTTCACCGTTACTATCTATCTTGCCTCGAATACCATGGATGAGCAATGTTGTCTCATCCGTGAATTTAGCCATAACCGTTTTCATGATGAGCTGTAACTCTTCGTGCCCCTTTAGCCCACTGGATGATGCGGTAACGAGGCCGATAGGCTTATCAGAAAAAATAGTCGTTGAAACACACCACTCAATCGCATTTTTGAGGCCGCTGGGAATACTAAATATGTATTCAGGCGTACAGATCAAAACCCCATCCGCTTTGTTTATAGCCTCTCTAAATTCAACGATTACAGCGGGCGGATGGTTTATAGTTAGCTCTGGATCGAAATGAGGGAGCGTCTTTAAATCGTTAAATACCTTCCACTCAAAATCGTCTTGCGTCATGTTTGCAAAATTGTTCACCAGCCTTTCGTTGGATGAATTTGGGCTGGCACTTCCAATGATTGCGAAGATAGTTTTTTTCATAGTGTTGACTATTCTGTATCCTACTCTACAGCGCCGCTGTCATTGTTTCAAGAATGTCAATCTCTCTCCACCTCAGTCCTGTTTTCGCTCGATGGCAAAATATGTCTTCATTGCTCTTCTCCTCGCACAGTACAAGTTGCTTAACGCCGCCATAAGCCGCCGAGTTATAACAATCGGCTTGATAGCCTATCTCGCGATTATGATCCTTGCTTTATTGGTTGGCTCAATTAGCACCGTTAGGCAGTGTACAAACCAATATCACTATAAGTCTATTTGCCATCTTAAGTCAGTCAATCCCATGAATTGAGGAATTGTAACATATAAGTCTTGTACTTGTTCACTAACAACCCCCTTATATCTACCAAGCACATCAAACCTATTGGTCGTGTTATAGGCACTATTACTCCCTTTAAGTATTATCCTTTCTCCCGGCTCCAAGTCATACTGTTCTACATCCCGATAGGTTGACTCTGCTAGTTCGTATATTGCCCCTGTATTATCTGACAATTCGATGTGAGAGTTACGAAAACGCACTAGAATATTATCATTACTCTCATTTCTGAACTCAAAGGTAAGCAAAATATTATTACCTACAATATCATAGTCAGTCAGCGTGATATTTAAACCAGCGCCTCGGTAACTTTCACCTAAAGATACAGTAACATTGCCTGATGGATCTCGAGACTGGCCAATACTTGGATTAAGTTCTCTTATCTTCCAAGTAATTTCAGTATCAGTAAACTCACTAATTGTAACGTACAGAAATTGTGCTTGTTCGCTAATTACTCCTCTATAATCTCCTATTACTTCAAACCGACTAGTCTGGTTATAGGCACTGTTATTACTCTTAAGCGTTACACTTTCTCCTGGCTCAAATTTGTATTGCTTTACATCCCGATTGGCAGAAGACGCCAACTCATATGTTCTTCCTGTATCATCTGATATCTGAATATTTTCATTTCTATATCTAACAAGTTTGGCCTCAGTTCCGTTGTTTATTATTTTGAGGGATAAGAGTATTTTATCTTCACTAATAGTGTATGACACAAGGCTAATACAAACATTATCGGAATTACAAGAAGTCAAACTGTCTTGACTTAAATTGTTTTCTTGAGGTGACGGTAACTCAACTACCGGCGTAGCTGTGTTTTCAAGAACACGAGTTGGTGTTTCCGTAGGAACAGTAGTTTGTGTAGGAGCAGGTATATCGGTTGGGTTGGTCAGCATAATTGTTTCGCTTGCAGGCTTATCAATGACAGCACTCTTTGTTGCAGAGTTGGTTGAGGGTTGTTGAAACGGAAACAAAAATAATACGCCAAGTGTCGCAAATATACCGCAAGCAATGATGCCTAAGATTGACAAAATCGCTATTTGCCATGATTTACAGCCCATTTTGGCTATTGGGGACTCCTCATCGGGATCACTAGGTCCAATAGGGCTGACAATAAAGTTATGGTAAGGTTGATGCTCTTTATACTTTTTGGGATTAAGTTCTTTAGTTACGGAAAGAAGTCTTTCAATCAGGTCTTTTCGTTCAGTATATTCAATAAGCCGGTCTATAACCTGACCTTTGCCCATTTCTCGAGACAATTGGTCATAAACTGGTCTGAAATCATCATAACAAAGGCGGCGAAGTTCGCCATCAGTGAACCCCTCCCTGAGCAGAGTTCTGATATTTTTCAAATTAAACTTCTGAGTATTGGATTGCATTTGTGCCCCTCCAATATATAGTGGTTCCCATATAGAATCCTAAAGCCCCCTTTTTTATGGTTGTTTTCTTCTACAACGTTTCTATTAGGCTCATCAAAGACTTTTCCTTATAATAATATTTCCAAAGAAGTTGGAAATATTTGTCAAATCTTTAACAGCGTGCCTACCATCTTCACTCCAAACAGGTCGGCCATTTTTGGGCGTACATTCATTCTTCGTAATCATTTATTACTATTATCAAATATTGTCCCATTTCTTTCTGCCTTTAAAGTATGAGTCGGTATTATAAAACGAACCAAAAATTTCAATCAAAAAGGGTATATTTTCTTTACCTAATGACATAGCCTCATATTGCAAGTTAACCACCAACTCAACCCAAAATCTAATAATTTGCAAAACATAAAGCTGGCGATATGGTGCAACTGCCTTTAGCATTCCTGTTCGATAGCTTGCTTCTTGTACACTTGTTATTTCGCTTCCAGTTTCCGAAACAGAGAGAATACGAATGCGTTCACTAGCTAATTGATTGTTTATATTGGAATTGCGGGCAATATTTGCTTTCTTTTTATCAGAGACACAATTTTCAAAGAGAACTTGATCAACTGTTTTAAACCACAAGGCTATTGGGTCACCTTCTTGTTTGCTATTTACTAATAGATTGAGATTAGAATAGCGGTCACCTTCAGCAAACTCAGATAACACCTTTAAAATATTTTGATGAATGTCTTCATCAAGGTTGTCCTTGAATTCGAAGGAAAAGGAACGCTTATCAATAACAGCCAAGGATTTTTTGTAGAGCAATAATATTTTGTGACCAATATCTTTTTTTAGAAAATTAATATCGGGAAATTCACCATTATGATCAATGTAGTAATCTAACATTAAACATAGCTTGCCAATCCGCTCTAGACCTGTAGAAAGGCTCGTAAACGCTTGAAAATAAAGCCCTTGTTGAGAATAGTTGGCATTTCTTATTTGTGTTACGCCAGATCCAAGCATCTCTTTAGTAAAACTAGCTTCTTTTCTTAGAGCGTTAAAAACCTCATCAAAAATCACGAGCAAACCTGCTTCCTTAACGACTGCCCAACGCTGAGTATTTGGAAAAGAATTTGTACTACTTTAGACCAGCGGTTTCATGAGAAATTATGAGGATGATAGCTTAACTTTTCAAACAAAGTGAATAGTTTGGCAGAGAGTAGGAATGGAAAGCATTCGGATGAGGTCGAAAAAGAAGATAACTCAAGTATAACACATCTCACCTTGCCGCAAAAGGTTTGAGAGGGAATTTGCGTGGAACGTAAACCGCACGTTCTACGTCCCACGTTTTTCTTGCGCACCTTTGCACCTACAGCAATTTTAGCGTTATATCTTTTGTGGCTCCGATTTATTCCGCTTCGGTAGTAAATATCTCCCCTAAAACGTGAAGGTGTTCCGTAAAATTGGAAGATTTCGCGTAATATTGGAAGATTTCGAGTAATGTTGGAAGACTTTGAGTAATATTGGAAGATTTAAAATTAAATTGGAATATGTCGCGTAGAATTGGAAGACTTCGAGTAAAATTGGAAGATTTTGAGTAATGTTGGAAGATTTAAAATTAAATTGGAATATGTCGCGTAGAATTGGAAGATTTCGAGTAAAATTGGAAGACTTTGAGTAATGTTGGAAGATTTAAAATTTTTTCGGATTCTATAAAAAATTTCGGCGATTGAGGAATTTAGAGGGATAACAGGTTAGTACGAGTACGTAAAGCAACAAGCCGCATCCAAAAGATTAGGTCGGTTGACATTTCGGATGTTTATGTCATTTCGACGAGCTTGCGAGGAGAAATCCCCTACAACCTCGATTGCAACTGGTCGTCGTAGGGGATTTCTCGCTCCTTTAGCTTGCCCTGAGCGTAGTCGAAAGGGTCGCTCGAAATGACATCATCCATCATAGTTTATAGGCAAATGTCAACAGAACCTAAACCACAAAGCACATGGAGAAGGCAGTGCGCAGCCTCCCTGTGGGACAAAGAACACAAAGATAAATCTCTGCGAACTCTGTGCCTCCTTTGCGTTCTCTGTGGTAAAAATCTTCGCGGATAACGTAAATCTGTGTGTCCGTCCTGATTTTGCCCTACCTATTACTCAAAAACAACGGCCACTTTACCGCACTTACCGCTGGCCATAAGGCTGTACGCCTCATCCGCCTGCTCAAGCGAGAAGCGATGCGTGACCAAATCTTCGGGATGGATACCCCAACGCACAATCCGCTCAACCAGCTCTTCCATCAGCCAGATGCTCGTAACCCAGGAACCGTAGATCGCCTTCTGGTCGTGGATAATATCGGGGCTGGGCTGGAAGTTAACCGTGCCGCCCTCACCGATGAAGACGATTTTGCCCCACTTACGGGTCGCCTGGATGGCGGTTAGGCGGGCTTTGTCGTTGCCGCTGGCGTCAATCGCCCGCTCAACGCCGTAGCCGCCGGTTAGCTCCCGTATTTGGGCCACGTTGTCCGGCCCGGCCTTTAGTGCGTGGTCAACCAACCCCAATTTTTGGGCCAATTCTATCCGCTCGTCGACCAAATCAACGCCGATCAACTTCTGGGCACCCATCGCTTTGGCCAGCATCAAAGCCGCCAGGCCCACCGGCCCCAGGCCCATAACCAATACCGCATCGTTGCCGCAAATACCGATGCGCTCAAGTCCTTCATACACCGTGCCAAAACCACAGGCGACCTGCGCCCCGTCAACGTAGCTCAGTTCATCGGGCAGCAGCACCAGGTCTTTCTCATCGGCTACAATATAAGGAGCCATACCGCCGTCGCGCTGCCAGCCATAGGCGGCGCGATGCTCGCTGGTGCAGCTAATCATATAACCCCGGCGACAGTCGTTGCACACGCCACAGCCGGAAATGTGATAAATGATAACCCGGTCACCCTTTTTGAAGCGTTTCAGCCCCGGCCCTTCGGCCACAATCTGGCCGCACGGCTCGTGGCCGGCGATAACGCCCTGATAGCCTTCCGGCCCTTTACCCAGATGCTCGTGGTAGATGGCCCGGATGTCGCTACCGCAGATGGTTGATGCTTTGCATTGAACCAGCACCTGGCCGTGGCCCGGTTCCGGTATGGCGAACGCTTTCATTTCGACGGTGCTGTTGCCAGGCAGCACCGCGCCTAACATCGTGTTACTCATTGTACAATTTCTCCATGCATATCCCAGAGGTCTTGCCAATCTTGGTTTTCTTTCCACAAGAAGACTTGACCCTTGATTAAACGGTTATTTTTATCAATACCGGCAATCGCTTGCATATCCTCAGCCGTTAGCGGCTCCGAGACAACGCTTTGCAAATTGCTCAGGTAATTGCGACGTTTGGTCGAGAATGGAATCGGCGTTTGACCGCGCTGCACCGCCCATTTAATACAGACCGAGGCCGGATGAACGCCCAGTCGGTCGGCAATATTGACGATGACCGGATCTTCCATATCGACCGTATCCTCGGGGGTGCGATCCCGCTCCGGGCGGTTGGGTGAGCCTATCGGCGAGTAGCCCACCGGCTCGATGCCGTTAGCCCGGACAAATTCAAACAGCTCCGGCTGCTGGAAGTGGGGATGCAGCTCCATTTGGTTGGTGGCCGGCTTGATCGCGGCATCGCGCAGTAGAAGTTCCAGCTTGGGGATGGTCATATTCGATGTGCCGATGTGCCGGACTAAGCCCATCTCGACCAGTTTTTCCATTTGCCGCCAGCTTTTCATGTAGTTCTCGTGGATGTAGGGTTGGGAGTCGGAACTGCGGGCATGGACATCGACCCCTGGCGCGTGGTGATTGGGAAAGGGCCAATGGATCAAATACATATCCAGGTAATCGAGTTGCAGATCGGCCAACGTCTTTTTACAGGTGGGGATGACATCCTCTTCGGCATGTTTGTCATTCCAGAGTTTCGACGTAACCCACAGTTCTTCGCGGGCAATGCCGCCGGCCATTATTTTTTGAAGTGCCACGCCAATTGACTTTTCGTTGGCGTAGACAGCCGCGCAATCGAAATGGCGATAGCCCACCGCCGCCGCGCCTAAAACCGCGTCGGCCACGATCGCGGGCGAGGCGTGGTCGGAGCCGAAGGTGCCCAGTCCAATCGCCGGCATCGTTGCGCCCGTAGATAACGTTCGCTGCGGAACGTCTTGCGGGTCGACGCCGTCATCGGCCATCGCGAAGGGTGCTTCATCGTGAATAGTCATAATTTGTGTCTCCGTGTTAGTGATTTTTGGCTGCGTTTTCAGGCAGCCGCTTACAGCATTTCAAACATAGATTTTGTTTAGGGGATGCGTACCATAACTTCGCAAAAATTAGTGCGTAGTTGAAAACCAGTTAATACGCACTTTATTAGAGCAAGTAACCTTTAAATATAAAAGAGCATTCTACTTACATATCACTTTGCATGCGTACCATGTCAATCACCGGGACTCGCACGGCGATGAACTCGCCAAGCTATTCAACGGCACCCCATAAATGGGGTTTGACGAAAAACCGGATTTTATCCGGTGCTGTTTGATAGCCCGGATCATTTATATCCGGGCGATGTTGTCTAAAAATCACGTTCGTTTGCAAAGTGATAGTGGCTAGAAGAGCCTTATTAAACGATATCGGTTCAGCAACTTACGTTACAACCGTAACTCGCCTGTCAGCGAGTTTCCTTTTTGCGGCGAACCGGTTGACTTACGTACAACAATCTCGACGGGCAGTATAATCTCTTTAGAGTCACGAGTGGTCCCATTCGATAACCGGTTTAACAACAATTCGGTGGCCTGATAGCCCATTTCATAAGCGGGTTGAACAGCCACCGTAAGAAACGGGTCGATCGTGAGCGACAGGGGCAGATCATCAAAGGCGACCAACGATATATCCTCCGGGACGCGCACTCCGGCTTCTCGCAAATATTTCAGGGCACCGATGGCGATAAAGTTATTGGCGGCAAGTAAGGCCGTCGGTGGTGGGTCAACAGCGAGAGCCTGCTTGGTCATTTCAAAGCCTGATGTTTGGGTAAAATCACCCCAAAAAACGCGAATGGCGTCTGGCGATAGGTTAGCCTCCGTCATCGCCTGGGTATACCCTGTCACCCGGTCGGTACTGGTTGAAATATGGTGCGATCCCGTCAACGCAGAAATGTGCTGATGCCCCAACGCGAGCAAATGCTGCGTAAGCTGATACGCTCCGCCTCTGGAGTCGCTGCGGACGACATCGACTTTGGGATCGGATACCTGACGGTCTAAGACCACCACAGGAATATTTTGCTCGCGAATCATCTGAACCGAAGCGGAGTTGCTTTTGCCCGGCACCAGCAGGAAGCCATCGATCCGCCGCCTGAGCATCATGTCGAGATATTCCGTTACTTTTTCTTCCGACTCATCGGTATTGCCCAAGATAATGTAGTAGCCATTCTCGTTGGCAGCATCCTCCACACCCCGAACGACCGTAGTCCAAAAAGGGTTGGTAATATCCGACACCAACAGGGCCAGCGTATTGGTCCGGTTGAAGCGCAAACTAGGCCCCAGCATATTGGGCACATAGCCCAGTTCGTCAATGGCTTCTTCCACCCGCCGGCGCGTTTCATCGCTGACATAGCCGGAGTTGTTAATCACGCGAGAAACGGTGATAGGCGCAACACCGGCTCGTTTTGCTACGTCTCGTATATTGGGCATCGGTATCTCGACTGTATCTTGTAGATAAATGGTAGTTATGGTATGCGTACCATAATATTGCGAAACACGCTTTTTGTCAAGACTTTTGAGGGGGAATGAGTAGCACCCAGGAGATTTTTGGTGAGAAAACGATGAAACGAGCCGGTGTAACCCCGTGTCGTGAGAGTGCTCACACCTGAAGAGGCGGAGAAATTTTGCAGATCTCTGCCGCCGCGTTTTATTGTCTTATCTATTAGCTTCAGTTCGATAATGAAAGTCGCAACTGTCATTTCGTAGCCGAAGGCGGAGAAATCCCTGAATTGATTGGGGTTGGGACTTGTTCGGTTGGCAAACTGGAGCGTCCTCCTCCGGCCCTCATCCAAAATCTGTGGCGACCGACGTTACTGGCTACGGTTATCCCATGCGCCCTATTTGAAAGTGCCTTCAAACACGATTGTTTTTGATAAAATAAAAGAGGCTCTTCCGCACTTTGTGTGAAAAGGTCAGAAAGAAGCAGATGAAATTCGTCAGGTATTGAACGTTAACGTTCAATACTGGGATGGACGAACTAATATTTCCGGCAGAAATGCCACTACGGATCGAACAAATCACAAAAACGGGGGGGCAGATCGATATCTATGCCCATTTGCAAAGAACGCAGGATTGTTGTCCGAATTGTCATACCACCAGCAGCGCTGTCCACGGTCGATATTGGCGGCACCCTCAGGATTTACCCTGGCTGGGGCTAACCGTTCGGCTGCATCTTGAGGTACAGCGCTTTGCTTGTGGTAACAACGGGTGTCCCCGAAAAACCTTTGCCGGCGGGATGACTGAGTTATTACCGGCCCGAGCCAGACGCACCACCCGCTTAAAAGAGCAACATCTGGCGACTGCCTATCTGCTGGGCGGCGAAGCCGGACGGCGGCTATTGCAACTCCTGGGTATGCCCATCAGCGGTGATACGCTGATCCGGGATATTCGCCAGAGCGGAGAAACGCTCCCAGCCACAGTACGCGTGGTAGGTGTTGATGACTGGGCGTTCAAGAAAGGCCAAACGTATGGCTCCATTGTGGTTGATCTGGAAAGGCAACAACCGATCGATCTGTTGGACACACGGGAGACGGAAGCAGTGACAGCCTGGTTTCAAGCCCATCCTGAGATCGAAATCGTCAGCCGGGATCGGGGCAAAGAGTTTATCAAAGCCGCGACCGACGGCGCACCCCAGGCAGAGCAGGTGGCTGACCGCTGGCATTTACTACACAACTTACGGGAAGCAGTGGTCAACTTTCTGCAACAGCAGACAGCCTGTGTGCAAGCGGTCGCCCAGGCACCAACCGTCGATCAGGACCAGGCAGAGGCCATTCCCGCCGAATGTAACCCCGCGGAAGCAGAGGTCGCCCCTGAAGCTGTTCCCACATCTCTGGTGGCGCAAGAAAGCTTCTCGCCCCCAACAAGGCAGGCACCGTCCCCCCGACGTCAGGAACGGTTTGATGAGGTTCGACACCTCAAACAGGCTGGCTATTCAAACCGGGCTATCAGCCGGCAACTGAAAATGTCGACCACCACGGTGCGCAAATATGTTGAGGCTGAACAGTGCCCTCGCTACCCAGCCGGTCGGGTCAGCAACAGTAAACTAACGCCTTGGCTGCCCTATTTGGAAGAGCGTTGGCAGGCTGGTTGCACCAATGCCAGCCAATTATGGCGGGAAATCAAGGGCCAAGGATTTTCAGGTTGTCTGGGATTGGTGGGACTGTGGGCCTCCGAGCAAAGAAAGCTGTTGCCTGCCTCACAGCGTTACAGCCGGCAACAACCCGAAACCGTGCAGCCGTCCCTAATACGTCAGACCCGGCCGGTACCCTGGTCGGCTCAACGGGCATCCTGGTTAATCATTCTGGACAAGGAGAAACTGGATGATGAAGAACAAGCCGCTCGCAGCAGAATGCTCGAGGTCGATCCCCAGGTCGTGACGGTTGAGCGGCTGGCCCAGCAGTTCATCCAGATGGTCAAAGAGCGCTCTGGTCAGGGGTTAGACCCGTGGTTACAGGATGTCACCGCCAGTGGTATCAAAAGTCTCCAGAGCTTTGCCAACGGTCTTCGCAGTGATTTGGCCGCCGTGCGAAATGCTTTGTCGATGCCCTGGAGTAATGGTCAGGTGGAGGGGCAAATCAATCGTCTGAAATTCATCAAACGCCAAATGTATGGCCGAGCCAAGCTCGACTTATTGCGGAAACGAGTCCTATATCGGGCACCTTCGGCTTGATTTCACACAAAGTGCGGAAGAACCTCTTTTCGCTTGACAAAAACACACATGGTACTTGCATTCCCACTTGCTGTGATTTAGACTTTGTTCCACGGTGAGTCTCCTTTGCTTTTGAACTTTGAGCGGTTCATTGCTTGGAGACTCGCCGTTACTCCCGTATCTGTCAAACTTTGAGGGTCTCCCCGGCATTGCCGGGGGTTTACCCTTTTTAATTATCTTGTTTGATTGACCTTGGTATTCCCCACACACGTGGGGGTGAACCGACCATTGAGCAGGTGGGGTCAGAACGCCCGCCGTATTCCCCACACACGTGGGGGTGAACCGTACTGGTCTCGCTACTGGCGTGT
>JAGRBZ010000222.1 GCA_020433805.1 Anaerolineae bacterium | reverse complement strand
TTGACCAGGTACATCATTTAAGATGTCGGCTAACAAAGCAGTATCGATATTGGCACCCGTCAGCACACAAACAACGGTTTTGCCCTGAAATGAATGTGCCTCGGCCAGTAAGGGAGCTAAGGCAATAGAGCCTGACGGTTCAACGATTAATTGTTCTTGCTCCACAAAGGTAAAGACGGTCCGCCGTAACTCAGCCTCAGAGAAAAGCAGAATATCATCGATGAGCGTTCGGGCAATATAAAATGGGATTGCGCCAAAACCACCCGCCAACCCATCGGCGATAGTTGGTTCGTGATCGTAGGTTTCGAGGGGTAGGTTTTGCTCAAAAGAAAGTTTGGCCGCCGGAGAGGCTGTCGGCTGCACGCCGATAATCTGGCAACCGGGCGACATACGTTTGACGGCAACGCCAATTCCGGATACCAAGCCACCGCCACCAATAGGAACGATAATGGCATCCGTATCCGGCAAATCGCTGATAATTTCAAAACCGCAGGTTCCCGCCCCGGCAATCACAATCGGATCGTCATAAGCCGGAATATAGGTGGCTCCGGTTTCTGTGACAAACGTCTCGGCGGCGTGGTGTGCTTCATCATACGTTTGGCCGGCCAGTCGTAAATCGATGGGAAATCGCTCTAATTTGGCGATTTTAGGGGCAGGTGCGTTTTGGGGTACAAATACCGTAACATTCGATATACCAAGCGCAGCGGCTGCGTAGGCTAGCCCAAGAGCGTGATTTCCGGCGCTAGCAGTAACAACACCGCGTTCCAACTCCGCTGCATCCAAACTCATCAGCTTATTCAATGCACCCCGAATTTTGAAGCTGCCGGTCGGCTGGCGGCACTCCAGCTTGAGCCAGACATCGGCACCTGTTAAGGCACTGAGCGCCTCACTGCGAACTAAAGGAGCGCGTCGAATGAACGGTTTTATTTGATGATGAGCCTGCATAATATTATGAAGTTTAATCATAGATTACGCTCCAGCCAGAGTAAAGAGAATAATCTCCGGGGGGCAAAGTAATCGCATACGAGGAGCGCTCAATCCTTCCAGACCTATACCACGGCTAACGTAGAGGGTTGTGTTTTGCTCGGTATAAGGCCCCATTTCGTACTGCTTGCCGGTGACGCTGCTGGTTAGAAGTGCTCCGTAGCCGGGCATACGAATCTGGCCGCCATGGGTGTGGCCGCATAGGTACAAATCGATATCGTAATTTTTCACAATAGGCATTAATTCAGGTGAGTGATAAAGCAAAACACGTGCAGAATCGTCAGGCGCAATTTCCAACAGATTTTCCAAAGCAGATGCATCAGACCGCAAATCGTGTTCGCAGTCCATGCCGATCAGAGACAATTTTTGACCGTCGGCCAGTTGAATTACAGCGACTTCATCCCGCAGCAAACGAATTTTAGTGCCATCGAACAGCGATGGCGTGGTATTTCGTGGATCAACGGGCGGACTGCCCAAGGTGGCATAAACACCATAGGGAGCATCAAGTTTCGTTAGAATTTTTCGAACATCCTGCCGAGCGACCGGATCATCAACGTAGGAAAGATTAAGATAATCGCCGGTAATGACGATCAAATCAGCCTGAAGTTGCTCAATCGTCTCTAAAAGGTGAACCTCTCGACGGGTAAGGCGTTCGACGTGAAGATCACTGAGATGAAGCAAACGTAACGGTGATGAAGTACTCGACCAAGCGGCGGGCCGAATATCGCGCCGGGTTACGTTGAGAGCAAATGGCTCGTGCAACATGCCCCACCAATAAACGGCACTACCAAAAAGCTGAAAAATGAGGAGCAGACCTAGCCCAACCCCGGTCGAACCCAACAGCCAAGCTACCAATCCTGCCACAAACACAGCGCCCAACCGTGGTATGTTTTTCACCAACAACTGAGGACCAATCGGTCCAAAAGAGCGTCCCGAAGAAATCAACCACCTAAGCAGCAGCCAGTCCGTTACGGAAAAGAAAAAATAGATACTGGCAGCGAGAGCAGCACCAGCTTTTAGTAGCCGCCAGAACCGCCAGGCAATAAACGTTACAGCAATTAATCCAAAACCCAGCTTCCAGAAATTCCAGGTAGCCGGAATATGGGTCGCCAGAAATATCTTATGCAGCCAGCGTTCTTCTAAAACGCCAACTTCAGTAGGGATACGTGTTTTGGAAGAGGAGTGATAACTGACCTTCGGAGGGGAATTTACCTTGTGGGCTGTATTGGGTACTCTCATTCTCGACTCTTGAATAGTATTAGTGTGTTGCCTTGAGGCGTGTCAAATTGATAATCGACCTGGTCAATTAGATTGTAAATAAAAAACATGCCCATTCCTCGTCGATTTCGCTCCGAGAGCGGGGCTGTCGTATCGAGTTGAGGAATTTGATCGGGGCTAAATGGTTGGCCGTGATCGGTAATCGTGATTTGCAGTCCTTCCGGTTGAGGGAGACAGGCAATTTGGATATTCCCATTACCCTCCCCACCATAAGCATGCTCGATAATATTGGTACACGCTTCATCAACAGCCATCTGTATCGCGTAAACCGCTTTATCATCTAAACCAGCCTGATCGGCAGCTTGCGTGACAAAATCGCCAATCTGGGCCAAGTTTTCAAAATAGCCTGAAACAGTAAGGGTTTGGAGACGGGTCATTGAAACTCAAATTATGCTAACAGCTAAAGAATATGGTTTAAAAGTCACCTACAGCCTCAATTTCGCTAGCATACGTCTTAAAGAGGGGTGTTAAACCGGCTAAATCTAAAACTTCAGAGACGCGTTTGGGTACTTCAGCTAAAACCAATTCACCACGATATAATTTTTTACACGTGTTTTGGGTGGCAATCAGTTCACCCAATCCAGCGCTGGATATAAAGGTTACTTCTTTCAAGTTGAGGACAATTTTATAGCGTCCATTTCCGGTAATACCGGCCAATGCTTCGGCCAGAGTTTTTACAGTTGATGTGTCGATACGCCCTTTGGCTACCACCACATCACAGCGACGGTGTTGTTTCGTTTCGACTATCATGGTTAGCCTCTCCTAAGCCCAATCGATGCTCTAATACAATGAGATTATGAACGGTGAATTATATCACCAGCAGGACCGGATCACAAGCAGATCGATAACTTATGTGCCCCAACATTCATATTTTCTTGGCGATTTTCTGAACCTGTTCCCATTCTTCCGGCGTATTCATATTGACAAATGCGTATAGATGCGGATCAATTTTTTCTATATCCGATCGTTCGATAGTCCGAACTTCTACATCCTCAAAAAATCCTATGATCTTTAGTCTGTCTTTAAGCAGGCGGGCCTCAATGGGGGCAAGACATGCCTTGCTGTAAACAGCGTGCATGGTCTCCGGCTGGGGCGGGTTGATGACAGGAACAACGACATCAGCACTATCTGCCAAAGTTATGAGATACTGTAAAAGATCAGCATTGAGAAAGGGCATATCGCACGCAACAACCAAAACGTGCGGGTGTCGGGCCGCATGGATAGCTGTAAAAAGGCCACCTAATGCGGCTTTATCAGGATAGATATCACCCACCAGGCGAAGGCCATACTGTTGATAATGGTTCGGTGTATTTGTACTAATAAAGAGATCGTCGGTGAGCGACTGCACAGATTCTAGCACACGCTCAATAACCGGCTTGCCACCAACCTGCAAAAATGCTTTATCTTGGCCCATACGTTTGCTTTGCCCGCCGGCCAAAATTGCAATGCTAACCAAAGTGATTACCTCATAAAATTTCTACATCTAAAACTCAAAAAGCTCGGGTAAAACAATAAACCACGAGCTTTTTAGAACAAAGGGCTTAATGAAACCAGCAAAAAGCCCTTAATATTAAGGGTTTGTATTATGTTACTGATCAGGGTGGGAAATTTTAAGAATTTAAGCCTGATTAGCGTGCATATACTCAACGGCTTCGCCAACGGTGGTGATTTTCTGAGCTTCTTCGTCAGAGATTTCGCCGCCAAATTCCTCTTCAAAAGCCATAATCAACTCAACCAGGTCAAGCGAGTCGGCTTCCAGATCATCACGGAAGCTGGCTTCCATAGTCACATCACCCTCATCAGCGCCAAGTTGTTCAACAACAATGGCCTTGATCTTTTCAAATACTTCATCTTTAGTCATTAGTAAAAATTCTCCTTTAGGTTTTTAGGTTTGCCAAGTGCTTATCCGGCAAATATTAGCGCATTTTACTTATGCTGGCAAAAGACGCAACTTGCATAATGAGCCTATGCGCTACCCGGTGCACAATAGCACTAAGGTAAAAAACACCGTAGACAAAGTAAAGTTGCGAGAAACCGGTTTCAAAATTTCCTATAATTTTAGTGGGGTAGTTTGTAAGTTTGGCCGCTTTTGTCTATCATTTAAGTACGTAAAATTATTTATTTGAGACCATTATGACCACAATTATGCTCATCTTTACGATGGCCCTCTTCTTTGGCAGTGTGGGGACTCCTTTAGCCCGGAAAATCGCTATTAAATCCGGATTTATTGCCAGCCCCAAAGCCGATAGAGCGCATCAGGAACCGACAGCGCTTATGGGAGGGTTAGCGATTTACACAGCAGCTATTATCGCGCTGTTAGTGATTGTATTTATCAGTTCGATAGTTGGTAACATTTTCCGGCTAAGTGAATTTGCCAGCATCATTATCGCTGCCTCGCTGATGGCCGCTCTTGGATTGTGGGATGATCGTAAAGCGTTACCGCCGTGGCTAAAACTCATTGGACAATTGATCCCTGCTATTATTGTTTTTATGGCCGGTGTTAGAATAAGCAGTCTTCCAGTACCAGCTACCGCATATTGGGGAAATGCTATCCGATTTATCGTTACCCTGGCCTGGATCCTCTATATCACGAACGCCCTTAATTTCTTAGATAACGCCGATGGAATTGCTGTTATGACCAGCGCTACCACAAGCGCCAGTTTTTTACTTATCGCTGTTCTGAATGGTCAGCAGCTCGTTTCTGTGTTAGCTGCGGCTGTATTAGGGGCCAGTTTAGGCTTTGCCCGATATAATTTACCGTTGCCTAAAAGCACCATTTTTATGGGTGACTCCGGCTCGTTATTTTTGGGATTTCTGTTAGCCGTATTGGGTATAAAAATTCGAATTCCCGGCAACGCACCTGAAATTACATGGATGGTGCCGATTATCGTTTTGGCTCTGCCTATTTTTGATACGGCCCTCGTCTATATTTCGCGAACGCGGCGAGGACAATCATTCTTTACGGGCGGAGTGGATCACAGTACCCATCGCTTAAGTCGCTATGGCTTAGATAAGTTGTCTGTGGCGTTGGCTGTCAGTTTAATCAACGGAGCATTGGGACTTATAGCCATTTTTGTTACGCAGGCATCTAAGTCTGAGGCGTATGTTGTTGGTATCTCACTGGTGGGATTGGTGCTGTATGCGTTGTGGCAGCTTGAATTCAAAGCGTCATTTTGGTTTAGAACCGGAAAAGAACAGGTTCAACTCAACCCAGTCAGCGCTGAAGGGAAAAGCTAACGCATCAAATAAAAACGGCTCACAATGTATGTTGTGAGCCGTTTTTATAGCCACTAATCGTAATGACTACTCTCAAATTCCGTTTTCCACTATCGGAATAGCCAGTGTAAATGTACTTCCTTTTTCGGGTTGGCTTTCAACCCATACTTGTCCACCGTGCTGTTCCGCAATAGTCTTAACAATAGCCAAACCCAGGCCTGTTCCGGGCGTATCATCTACTTCAGAGCGGGCTCGATAAAATTTCTCGAAAACGCGCGGCAAATCTTTGGCCGAAAGACCGGGGCCATTGTCCGTAACAGACACAACGGCCTGATCGTGATCATTTCGAGCCAGATTAATGCTGACTCTACCACCCGATGGGGTGTATTTAATGGCATTATCAACCAAATTACTCACGGCTCTAGTCAATAAAACCGAATTTCCTTGAATAAATAAGCTATCGTCAGCCCTATCCATAATAAGGTCAATCTCTTTCGAGGTAGCCAACGGTCGAAGCGAGCCAATGCTAGAGATGACGATCGACTCAAAATCAACATCTTCAACTTTTAATTCCTCCAGCCTTTCCAGCCGACTGAGTTCCAACAAATCCTCAATCAGCGATTTCATGAGATTGGCCGCTCGCGTCATACCGTCCAAATCTTCTTCCTGGCGCGTTGTAATAGGACCATCCATGCGCACCAACTCGATATAGCCTTTGACAGTAGCCAGCGGCGTACGCAAATCGTGCGTAAAAGCGGTCACAAAGTCGCGTTTGAGCTGATCGAGCGCTTTAAAGGCACTAATATCCTGCAAAACGGTCACCTGACCCATTTCGGGAATTTCAACCACGTTGGCCCACATAGTTCGACCGTCCGGCAGTGGTATCTCCCCGGAAGATGGGCTGTTAGGCGAGAGGATTTTGAGAAGTTCAGTGTTATCCGTTAGCTCGATGAGGGGCTGATTAGGTGCAGGCTCTCGTTTTAGACCCAAAATCTCTCTGGCTGCCGGGTTTAAGAGCAGCGTTTCATTGGCTGAGTTTGTTACTAAAACAGCATCCTGCGTACCGTTGATGATAGCCGACAATTTGATGCGTTCTTGTTCCGTTTGTCTAAACAATTGCGCATTTTCCAACGCGATAGCGGCCTGGCCCGCGATAGCTTCCAGCAGCGGTAAATCGGCCTCTTTGAACTGGTTAGGCTCATCTTGAACCAAAGTCAACACCCCTATAATCCGCTGACGTCGACGCAATGGCGTCCCTATAACAGAGCGAACATCATAAGGTTGGTTATCATAAACAAGCCAACGCTCGTCCAAGCGCGTGTCATGGATGACATCACCGCGACCGTTCTTAAGCACCCACCCCGCAAATCCGTCGGTAAGAATATTACCCACAATGCTGACGGCCCGCTCACGGCTTAAATCTTCCTGTTGCAAAATAGAGGCAATCACCCGATTTTGCTGATCAAGCAGCATCACGCTACCGGTCGTTGCGTTGAGGTGAGCCACCGTGAGATCGAGAACGCGCCGAAGCATTCGATCAGGGTGCAAATCTGCGTTGAGTTCATCGCTAATTCGGTTTAGTAAACTTAGTTGCTCTTGCATCGCTTTGCTCACGAAGTAGTATTATTTTCCTAGTAGAATTATAGCATACTTTAAATAAGAAACAACGTTGTTAAAAAACTTATGTCTTGTTATTCAACTGTTGTCTACAGAGAAAATCTTAGAGAGGCAGAGTCAACCACGACGGCAATGGGCCAGTTACTCGTAATAAAGCTTAATTCTCGAAGTAAATCCTCAAAACCATCTGGATCAGAAAGAGCGGCTACCATAATGATAATAACCGTAAAACAGATACAAAAGAAAATCATGCTTAAACAGGCACCCAGAGCAACAAAAAGTTTTCGAGGTTTCTGGGGTAGTTCGGCTTGATCACTATTAGCCTGGTCTTCAATAAGCGGAGGCGGCATAGCAGAAGTATGGCTTGGCATATCTTCAGACAAAGGAGGGGGAACCGCTACTTCAGGGCGTCCTCTGTCCGAGATATCAGCCTCTTCTACACGTGGTCTGAGCGGATTTGAACTGGAGAGTATCGTCTGGTCGTCATCGACCGACTCATCCGGTAGCTCGGGTGGAGTAGAAGGGGGTGTTTGTGGTTTGAGCGATGCACCACATTCTACGCAAAAGCGCATATTCGGGCTGTTCTCAGCACCACAATTGGGACAATTCATTACTGTGTTATCTCAATTCCAGACATTTTACCATTTGGGAGCACATGGATTAGTTTGTTGTTGGCAAGGCTCCTGGGTCGGTAGTGGCTTGGGATTGACTGTCACTGTTTTCGTCTTAATGTCAGCCTCTCCGCTTTGGTCTATAGCCATAAGCGTCACCGTTATTTGACCAGGCTCTCCCGCTGTCTTCGACGCATTTTCAGCAATCGTTAGCTCTGGATTTGTGTTATTTGTCGCAGCTACTTCCTCATCTGACATAGTAAGTATTTCCTCGGGTGTTAACGGTAGCGGTTGCGGGGATTCTTGCGGAGGCGCATCACTAAACTCCTGTGCGCCCTGTGAAACTATCTCACCGGGAAAAACATTAGGAGGATTACCATCGAATGTCCAAACACACCTATTGTAGATGACGTCACCCCCATTGCCAGGCTGCGACTCGCTGCAGCCGAACGTCATCGTGTCCCCAACCACAATAGCGTCCGGTCCAGAAATCTGGGCAGTCGGTCCCACCACCGGTGTTGGCCCAATCGGCAATCGTTGCACAATCTTCCACAAACCCTCGACCAATTGCATTTCATATCGTACGGTATCAAGTCGGCCATCCACAGAAAAAGTGATATCAACCAGGTTAAATTGTCCCTCTTCACCGGTCACTACATCGCGTCCGCCACCGCTAACTAAAAGATCAGGGTCGGTTTCCAGACGAGGAAAATAGCGAAGGTTTGTTACCGAAATGTCTGATGTACTAAAACTGGGCAAACCAAAATAACCGGCATTGTTATTTTGAGCTTCAATCAAGGCATCACCCGCCAGGAAATTTTGATAATCCCAACTGGATGTTGCGTCTCGGTTCAAACAGAGGGTGTCATCTTGTAAACCACACGTCGCGGTATAAAATCCCAACACGATTTTCTCCGGGTAAGGAGTGGTAAAAATATCGGCGGGAGGTTGTTCAAAAAAGTCAATAGTCGAGATGATTGGCGCAGATAGCTGTGCCGATAAGAGGTTTGGATCGAACGTATCCCAATAGGTATTGTTTGGTTGTAATTGGTAAATAGAGCGAACGGCCAGTTGGCTACGTTCGTAACCACTGCGATCAATAACGGTGACGTTTTTTGTGGTTGAGTTGTATTCAACCCCACCATTTCCAAAAAAGGAGCCGATAGGCTGGTAACGCGCCGGAGCATCGCGAGGAAAATCCCATGGCTCGGAGTTTTGTACAAATCGAAAAATTGACATACGAGTCGTATCTGACACCATAAGCTCATTAACGTTTACTGACTCATTTGGCAATGAGACCACTTCAAGAAGTTCAAAACCAGGTACACCACCACTCGTCCCTTCGCTGAGATAATCTCTATCAGGCACCTGCAGTCGATAAGGAAAAACAACCGGAGGGTTGCCGCGATCGCTGTCGTAGACTACGCCTTTAACCGGACTTGTGCCGTTTTGCAGATCAAACTGATAAAATACAACCCACTCATTTTCACCATCACCGTCCGTATCTTCGCGGTGCACAGACTGAACAGAGATAGACTCATCAAGCCGTTCCGGAATGGCATGCTCAAAAGAGACAAGCTGCTGCAAGCTCATTTGGTAAGCCGTTTCCCGGATCAACGGCATAGGATTGGTTCGAGTCAACAAAAAGCCAAAAACGGCCACAGTACCAATAACCGTCGGCACAAGGAGGAAGTCCAATATGATCGTTCTCAGATCTCCTGCGCTAAAAACCGGCCCTCTACGGAGGGTAAACAAAATTGCCGTCAAAAACAATAAAAACAAAAATACTATTCTAAGATCGACAAAACCCAAGAGTGCCTCCTTGTGAACCGCTTTAGCAAATTTTCAGGTAACTGAGTCGGTGATAAAAACTTTATCCTAGTAAAATGAACGACTTCGATAAAGCTTTTATCGATCATTACCCAGTTTCAGTAGATCACGAATTGAGGAGCCAGCATCCTCAGATGCGGCTCCGTTCGGCATCTGAGGATGCCTCACTCCTCGAAACTGTGATCTACTGAGTTTGACAAGTTATTCATGTCCTAAGATAGATCTAAAGATGAATGCCTCCTAATTTTACCCGATGTAGACATAAAGTGCAAGTAGTTATGTAAAACAAGCAATGTTCGTACAAATAAAAAGAGGGCGTTAGATGTCTATCTAACGCCCTCTTTTATGATGACAATAAAATGTATTTAGGCTGAGGCTGCACTCCGTCGTTTCGTGCTCTTTTTCTCGGTAATAATAAGCGCTGTCTTTAATACTTCATCCATCTTATCGGCAAAGACAATATTCAAATCGCGCTGCACTTTTTTAGGAACATCAATCATATCTTTTTGATTCTGATGAGGAACAATAACCGTATTGACTCCGGCCCGATGAGCCGCCAGAATTTTTTCTTTCAAACCGCCGATGGGCAGAACCTTACCTCGCAAAGTAATTTCACCGGTCATGGCCACGTTACGGCGCACTTTGTAATTTGAAAAAGCTGAAATTAGCGCTGTAGCCATTGTAATTCCAGCGCTGGGACCATCTTTGGGAATAGCCCCTTCCGGAATGTGCAGGTGAATATCAAACTTTTCAAAGGTCGTTTTGTTGATATTGTAATCTTTGGCATGCGACCGTGTATAAGACAGCGCTGCTTGGATCGATTCCTGCATAACATCGCCGAGCTGCCCGGTGAGCGTGAGATCCCCCTTGCCGGGCATTAAAGCCACCTCAATCGGCATTACATCGCCGCCGGCCTCGGTGTATGCAATTCCGGTGGCAATGCCGACTTCATCTTCATCATTGAGTTTACTTTCCATAAAGCGCGGAGGTCCCAAATATTTTACCAGCGATTGGCGCGTAATCAACTTTGGCACCGCTTTACCTTCGGCTAAACGGCGCGTGATTTTGCGAAAAATACGGCCAATCTCGCGCTCTAAGTTACGGACACCGGCTTCATAGGTATATTCGCGCACAATACCCTGAAGCGCTTTATCCGCTATTCTTATGTCGATGCCTTCCAGACCGTTTTCCTCAATTTGGCGCGGAATGATGAACTGGTGAGCAATTTCCAACTTCTCTTCTTCTATGTATCCCGAAAATTCAATCACTTCCATTCGATCCTGAAGGGGCGATGGAATGGGATACAAAGAGTTAGCGGTCGTAATAAACAAAACTTTCGACAGATCGTAATCCAACTCCAGATAATGATCGGAGAAGCTGTTGTTTTGCTCAGGATCGAGTGCTTCTAACAAAGCCGCACTGGGGTCGCCTCGGAAGTCAGCCCCTATTTTATCGACCTCATCGAGCATAAAAACGGGGTTTAGCGTTCCGGCTCGACGCATATTTTGAATAATACGTCCCGGCAGCGCTCCGATATAGGTTCGACGATGGCCTCGAATCTCGGCCTCGTCGCGAATACCACCCAGACTTACGCGAATAAATTTACGCCCCAAGGCGTCAGCAATAGAGCGCCCCAGCGAGGTCTTACCGGTACCGGGTGGCCCCACAAAACAGAGAATTGGCGAGCGCATCTTATCGCCGGCTCGCTGGCGCACCGCAATATGTTCTAGAATGCGCTCTTTGGCTTTGGGAATGCCAAAATGATTGCTATCCAAAACGTTGGACACATGACCAATATCGTCGTTATCTTCGCTTATTTCCGCCCAGGGCAGCTCTAAAATCCAGTCGAGATAACTTCTAATAATGCCGACTTCCGGCGCACCCAACGGCATCACGGACAGCCGGGCCAGCTCCTTTTCCGCTTTCTCGCGAACCTCTTGCGGCAGCACGACTTCGGCTAACTTTTGGCGAACCTCGTTAAGTTCAGACAGTTGCCCATCCATTTCACCCAACTCGCTTTGGATAACCCGCATCTGCTCTCGCAAAAAGTATTCACGCTGACCTTTATCGACTTCCTGTTGGACACGATCCTGAATTTGCGACTCTAGCTCTAACACATCCAGCTCTTGCGCCAGCATAATACTGAGCTGCTGTAATCGCGTTGGCGGATCGACCATGCTCAAAATTTGCTGGCGCTGTTCAACATCAAAATCCATGACGGAGGCGATCATATCGGCCATCCAGCCTGGTTCGTCGATATTGAGGGCAGCCACATAGGCATCGTCGGGTACGTTTCGATCGAGCTGAACACACTTTTCAAACAGCGCCAACACGGCCCGCATCAAGGCTTCGGCCGAGAGCGATTTTTCATCGCTCTCCTGTAAACGCCGCACGCGAACCCGTGGATACGGCTCAAATTGGGTGAACTCCAGCAGTTCAATCCGCTGCGAGCCTTGCACCAGAATGTTCGTGCCGCCTTCGGGCATTTTCAGCATCCGACCCACAATGGCTTCGGTGCCAATAGTGTATAGTTCATCTTCACCCGGCGTTTCAATATCCGGGTCTTTTTGGGTTACCACCACAATCTGGTTGTTCTCGGCCATAGCAGCTTCTAAAGCCAAAATCGAACGCTTACGCCCGACAAAAAGTGGGGTTAGCATGCGAGGAAATACAATAGTATCTCGCACCGCCAGCAGGGGTAACTCAACTTCCGGTTCATCCATATCGACAGGTATGTCAAATTCTTTGTCTATGGCTTGCATCCTTGTAAAACTTCTCCTCTATCGGGTCCGTTCAAAATTCCTCAATACAGATCTTTCGGATCAATGGTAGGTAAACGTTGACCAGTATTTTGCAACCAGGCCTCACGCACTTCAGCCACTAAAAACAGCGAACCTGTCACGCAGATAACCGTTTCTTCAGAAGCCTCAATAAGCGCCTCTTTCAGGGCAAGTGCCGGATCCGGCACTGTTTCTACACTATATCCTAAACTGCTGGCCGCAGCCGCCAAATTTTCGGGGGACTCGGCCCGGCGATGTGACGAGGCCGTCACAACCATATGCGCCGCAACGGGCAACAATGTTTTAAGCATGTCTTTAATCGCATGATCATGTGATGCTCCAAAAATAAACATCACCGGACGATTATCGAAATAGTAAGCTAAGGCATCAACCAATTTCTCAGCCGAGTCGCCGTTCATAGCCCCGTCTAAGAGTACAAAAGGTTTTTGCTGCATCAGTTCCATACGGCCCGGCCATTCCACTGAAGCTAGACCCTCTCGAATAGCTTCATTCGCTATATCAAGGCCGGCACGCGCTTCTAAACCGCGAACAGCAGAAAGGGCCGTAACCGCATTGGTAACTTGATGGCGACCCAGCAGCGGCAGATAATATTGTTTACCATAAACGGTGAACATTTGACCTTCGAGGTCATTACTATCGATGTGCCAGGGTCGGTCACGGTCGATCAAAACTAATTTGGCACGACGATCTTTGCAAACCTGCTCAATAACCTGACGGGCTTCATCAACCTGAGGAGCGCTAATAACCAGCGCTTCGTCCCGAATAATACCCGCTTTTTCCCAGGCAATTTGGGTTAGCGTATCGCCTAACACCTTCATATGATCATAACTGATCGACGTAATAACTGCAACTGTCGGATCGACAATATTGGTCGCATCCAAGCGACCTCCCAAACCCACTTCGAAAACGGCGACATCTATCTCAGCTTGAGCAAAGGTAACAATGGCCAGGGCTGTGGTCAACTCAAATGCGGTTAAACCATCGGTTGCTTCAAAGTACGGAAGTAGCCGCTGGAGCGTTTCGATAAAATCACGCTCAGAAATGGGTTCGCCACGCAAACGAATCGACTCTCGGAACGAATGGAGATAGGGGGAGGTGTAGAGGCCGGTTTTGTAGTGCGCTGAGCGGAGAATACGCTCGCTTATAGCAGCGGTTGATCCTTTCCCTTTTGTGCCGGCAATAAGCAGCGAGAAAAAGCGTTTCTCCGGGTTACCCAGACGAGCCATCAGTTCGCCCAGGCGAGCCAGACTCCAGCTACCGGTATCATCAGGTGTGTAGTGTGGGTAACGTCGAATAGTGCGGAGAGCATCCCGAT
>JAGRBZ010000221.1 GCA_020433805.1 Anaerolineae bacterium | reverse complement strand
AGAAGAATGTTTGTAATTGAACGCTGTAGGGATTTCTCCGCCTTCGGCTACGAAATGACATGATGGCTGAGTAGTTACCTATTTTTTTGCATGGGCAGCTTCGACATTGTCCTGCCACTGTACGGTTAGGCGGTCGTGGTGACCAAAGCGCTCGACGTGGTCGCCGACGATGTATTTGACCTGGGCCAGCGCGGCGGTATTATCGGCGTAAACCTCCACCACCAGCTTCTCGGGTTCTACGTGCATATCACAGACACCCATCGCAAATTGAACGGTGCCGTGCTGTTCGTTAAATTCAGCCGGTACTTTGTGCCGGAAGTGTTTGCACAGCCGCTGCAAGTAGGTGGCCGGTCTGGTAGTCGCTACGTAGGCTTTTGACGTTATCATGGTTCATCTCCTTGTTGTGGAATATCTCGAACAGAGTGTCTGAATGATAGAAGAGGGTCTGGGATTAATCAATAGACTGAAGTTAACCCCTTCTTGAAGGAAGGGTTGGTGATTTGTTCGTGGCAGGGAAGAATTTGTTAATCGGGGGTTAAGACGAAAGATAACGTGTAGGCTGTGCCTTAGTAAAAAGGGTTATCGGGAAAGTAGTGGATGGTAAAGTATTGCTTGTAACGTCGTGTTACTTATAATATCTTAACTTGCTAGATTGTATGAGTTAGAAGTATTAACCGATGTGAGAAACACGTATGCGTATATTCGTCTGGATTGTTGGAATGGTTGTCACGGTGTATGGCTCGCTTACGCTGCTGCTGTATCTATTTCAGAGCCGCCTTATTTTTCTGCCGACGTCGGCCATCGAGGCCACGCCGGATATGATGGGAATGGCTTACGAGCCGGTTCGGCTTACGACCGCCGACGGAGTAAAGCTGTCGGGCTGGTTTGTACCGGCTGACGGCGCTAAACTGACCATACTCTTTTTTCACGGCAACGCCGGCAATATCTCGCACCGGCTGGATACGCTTCACATGTATCATCATTTGGGGTTTAACGTCTTCATTATCGATTACCGGGGATATGGACAAAGCGAGGGCAGCCCCAGTGAGGCGGGTAGTTATCTCGATGCCGAGGCGGCGTGGCATTATTTAACGGAAGAGCGCCGGATAGCGCCGGAGAAGATTGTCATCGTAGGGCGCTCGTTGGGCGGTGGGGTGGCAACCTGGCTGGCGGAGCATCGACCGGCAGCGGCGCTGGTTCTGGAGTCGACGTTTACGTCCATCCCCGATATGGCCGCTTACCGGTTTCCGTTCCTGCCGGTACGACCACTAACACGCATTGGTTACAACACGGTGGGGCGTCTCCCCCACATCGATATGCCCTTACTTATCGTTCATAGCCCTACTGACGGTGTGATTCCTTATGACCACGGCCGCCAAATCTTTCAAGCGGCTGCCGAGCCGAAACAGTTCTTAGAAATTCAGGGCGATCATGGCAGCGGATTTCTTACGTCGGGGGAGATTTATGCGCTGACGTTTAGGACGTTTGTGGAAGAGTATGTGGGGTAGGGTGGATGGTTGGTTAGATGGTTGTAGTAACCAAGGCTACGGTGTAGCTAAAGGGATTACGACAAGCTTGTATCTTTAGAGGATTGTTTTTCTTAGCCTTAGCTTTTCCTCGGCTAATCCTCATCCGGGATTTCAGCCGGGACGAAGGTGCGGTATAGGCTAGCCAGCGTGTAGAAGACGGCGTAGCCGATGGAGATATAGACAAAGACCGGCTGAATGTCGGGATACATCCATAACATCGCAGCGGTGGCAGCCGCCCACATCAGCGTGGCCCCAAACATCCCGCGCCGGAACCAGCGGTTGGGGGAGAAGTATTCGAGCCGGGAGGGGTAGACGTACTTAATCGGCACAAACACCAATAGCGCCAGTAGCAGAATAACAAACAGGTTGATCCAGACCGACGTCTGCATGACGAAAAGATAAAAGACGACGATGTTCCAATAGCTAGGAAACCCTTTGAAGAAGTGGTCGTCTGTTTTCGCTTCCGATTGAGAAAATTGATAAGCGGAGGCCAACACCAGCACCGTTACCCCTACAAGTCCCCAGCCGGGGGGGAGTAAATCGGTAGCCAAGATGAAAAAGGCCGGGACGAGCACGTAGGTGAAGTAATCGACAATATTATCGAGAAGCGCGCCATCAACTTTGGGCACGGCTACCTTGGTTTTGGCCCGTCGCGCTAAGGTGCCATCCACCGCGTCGATAAAGATCGCCACCGCCATCAGCCAAAAAGACTCGATATACCATCCTTCGTGGATGGCCCATAAACATAAAACGCCGAAGACGGCCCCGCTGGCCGTAAACAAATGGACTAGCCAGGCAGCGATACGCTGCTGTTTCGTCACTAATAAGGCTGAGTCGTCAAGCATGATAACGGTTGCTCCCAAGAAATTCGCTACTCATTCGGATGAAGGTACTCGATTAAGGATTGTGAACTCAATAACTTCCGCATTTGAGTTTGGGTAATTGGTAAATAGTGATTGGTAATTCAATCTCCATCTCTAATTACCAGTTACCAATTACAAATTACCTAGCAGAATTAGGGAAGTTATTAATTTTTCATTCCTAAGCAAAGTGTTAGCTATTATTATAGGCTAATTTAGAGCAGAGACAAAGTAAGCGATTTTTGAATACCTCGCTGTGGGATGATTGCTGAGAAGGCAGAGATAACTTCATCGTAGTTCGTAGTGTGTAGTGCGCTATAGCGCAAAAATAATACGCACTACGTACTACGCAATAGGTAGCCCCATCAAAATAGGGTAAAACTTATGGTATTTATTTTCTCTAGTACAAAAATACGCATATGCCCCTCACCCAAAATATGCTACAATAGGTGAGACCAGCCTATTTGTTTAGGAAGCAGACTTCTATGCAGCTTGTTGACCACATTCAATCCCTGGACTTTCCGGCGCAGTTGCCGACGACATTGTTAAAGGTAAACCAGCAGTTTGATGCTCCGCAGGTGGAGGACATTGCGTTGGCAACGCGCCAGGCGTGGCTCGACAGCGGTATTTTGCAGCGCATAGCTCCCGGCGACAGCGTGGCTATCGGTGTCGGCAGCCGGGGCATTACCAACCTGGCTCTGATCGTTAAAGAGACGGTGGCCCAACTGCGCGAAATGGGCGCGGAGCCGTTTATTGTGCCGGCGATGGGCAGCCACGCCGGAGCCACCGCCGCAGGGCAGCGAGAGATGATCATCCAGCTTGGCGTGTCGCCGGTGGTGGTGGGGGCCGAGATTCGAGCCACGATGGAGGTTATCCAGATCGGCCAGGTTGAAGGTGGTCCGCCGCTGTACCAGGATGTTATCTCGGCTGAGGCTGATCACGTGCTGCTGATTAATCGCATTAAGCCGCACACCAGTTTTCGCAGCAGCATCGAAAGCGGGTTGGCGAAGATGGCGGTTATCGGGCTGGGTAAGCAGCACGGTGCGGCAACCATGCACAGCCAGGGGGTGCAGGCGCTTAAGCAGTTCATTGGTCCGGCGGCGCGTGTGTATGAAAGCCAGACCAACCTCATCGGCGGATTGGGGCTGCTGGAGAATGCCTACCACCAAACGGCTGAAATCGTGGCCTTGACCGCCGCTGAAATCGGGGCCGAGCCGGAAACTCAACTGCTCGAAAAAGCCAAAGCGCTCATCGCCGGACTGCCGTTTGACGAGATCGACGTGCTTGTGGTTCGCCAACTGGGTAAAAATGTGAGCGGTACCGGCATGGATACCAACGTCATTGGTCGGCTCAAGATTCCGCGCGAACCGGAGAATTTCGGTGGCCCGGACATCGCCGTAATTGCCGTGTTGGATTTAACCGAGAAAACGCACGGCAACTCCAACGGCATCGGTCTGGCGAACGTGACCACGGCCCGTGTGGCTGAAAAGATCGATTGGCAGGCGATGTATACCAACGCCATCTCGGCCGGTATTTTGGGCATGTGGCGCGCTCACCTGCCCGTGACAATGGCCGATGACCGGCGGGCGCTACAGGTTGCCGTGCGCGGCTGCGGCCAAGCGCCAGAGGCGGTGCGCATGGTGTTCATTGAAGATACGATGAATTTGAATACGTTGTGGGTTAGCCCCAACCTGCGTGAGGTGGTTGAGGCCCATCCGCGTCTGACCATTCTGGAAGAGACCCCGCTGCAGTTTGGGGAAACAGGTAAGTTACGCTCGCCGTGGTCTTTACCTTAGATTCTGATCTGCGCTAAACGTGAAGGATTATCGGGCTGCGAACTTGCTCAAGCTCTAACCCCTCGCTACAATTATCGTTATGTTCAACCCAAAATCGTTACGCCGTTTGGCACCCATTCTACTGCTTATTATTTTAGCCATCGCGGCCTATCTCCGTTTCTACAACCTCAACTGGGATGGTGGTATTTTTGCCCATCCCGATGAGCGATCCACCGTTGCTTTCTACGCCCCTACCATCGCCTGGCCGGATAGTTTGGCCGATGTCCTCGATCCGCAGCGCTCGACGCTCAACCCGTTTTGGAATGTTGACTCGCAAGAGCGCCGGTCGTACACCTATGGTCATTTTCCGCTGTACGTGCTGGTGCTGGTAGCGCATCTGTTTCACGGGCTGGCCCCGCTGGCCCAATCGCTGGGACTGCCGACGGATTGGATTCAGTTTTTTAGCACCGCCGAGTCGGGGCAGGGCTACGCCCATATAGGCCGGGGGCTGGTGGCGCTGGCCGATGTCTTTACGGTCTACCTTGTTTTTCTCATCGGGCGACGGATTTACGGCGTGTGGGGTGGGCTGCTGGCCGCGGCACTATCGGCGTTTACCGTGCTGCAAATTCAGTTGGCCCACTTTTTCGCTGTCGATCCCATTACCACAACCTTTACGCTGCTAACGATTTATGGCTCGATGTTGCTGTACGAACGGCAATCGATCGGTACGGCCATACTGACCGGTGTCGGTATTGGCCTGGCCGTAGCCTCGAAATTCAGCGCCTTACCGGTTGTTGCTGTGCCGGTGGTGGCTGCCTTCTTGGCCATGCGGCACGCAAGCCACGAGGAGCCGGAGCAGAGCGGCGCTTCTGTGCCAAGCCGGATGATCGGCCTGGTGCTGCTGGCGCTGGGACTTTCATTTGTAGTTTTTGCGGTTACCTCACCGTTTGTGCTGCTCGACTTCGCCAACTTCAAACGCTCCGTCATCGACGAGCAGGGCAACATGGTCAGCGGGCTGGCCGATTTTCCCTTTACCCGCCAATATCGCGGCACAACTGCCTATTGGTATTTCATCAAAGAACAACTACGTTGGGGCATGGGCTGGGCTTTGGGCTTGCTGGCCCTTGTTGGCACCGTGTGGGTTATCGTCAAAACGCTCTTGGGCAAAGCCCACGTCGGCGAAGTTCTGTGCCTGACCTGGATTGTACTCTACTTCGGTCCAACCGGCCTCTTCATGGCCAAATTCATGCGCTACATGGTGCCCGTCGTCCCGCTGTTTACACTCTTTGGGGCCGGTTTCATTGTCACGCTCTGGCACTGGGACACCAAAAAACAACCAGCACCCACACCACAACCCGAAACCGAAACCTCCCCACTTCCCACTGAGTCATCAATCGCCGTCCCAACTACCCCCACCTTAACCCAGCCATCCACTGATCAACCAACCAACGAAGTAACAAACAATCCAACACTCCAACCAGCCGACACTCCAACCAGCCAACCATTCTCCATTCTCCATTCTCCATTCTCCATTCTTGCTCTCGCCCTCGCCGCTATCGTCCTCATCAGCACGGCCATCTGGTCGATAGCCTTCGTCAACGGCATCTACGGCACCGAGCATCCCTGGCTAACCTTCTCGCGCTATGTCTACAACAACGTACCCGACGGCTCGTGTCTGGCCTACGAACATTGGGACGACCGCCTGCCGACCGGTATTCCTGAACCGGACGGCAATCCAACTGCTCATAATTATCGGCAGCCGCAACTGCCGATGTATGATGACGACAGCCAGCAAAAGTACGAGCTGGTTCGCAGCACGTTGCGCGATTGCGACTACGTGATCCTGGCCACCAATCGGCTGTGGCGCACCATCCCGCGTCTGCCGGAACGATACCCGATGAGTACGCGCTTCTACGACGCGCTCTTCTCCGGCGAACTGGGCTACGAACTGGTCTATGAGGCGCAAACACCGGCCAAGTTCGGTCCGCTCGAAATCGACACCCAACCCGCCGACGAGAGCTTCACCGTCTACGACCACCCCAAACCGATGCTCTTCCAAAAGACGCGCCAACTGTCCGACGCCGAATGGGACGCCATTTTGGGCGATACCTGGCAAGATGCCCAATGGGGCTACGTCGGCGAGCCAACGCTGATGATGCGGCTACGCGGTGCTGAAGCTAATCGGGCGCAGCCGGACCCGGAACCGGCCACTGCCGCCGAAAAGAAGTCGCTGTTGCTCGATACACCTGTCGATGAATTGACGCCCATCGCCGACTACCGCTGGAATGCCGTTGCCAACAGTTCCAGCTTGGTGGCGACGCTGCTGTGGTGGTTGGTCGTTTTTCTTATCGGTCTGCTAGCCTTTCCCGCCGCGTTTCTGCTGTTCAACAATTTGCCGGATCGTGGTTACGGGCTGAGTAAAAGCATCGGGCTGCTGTTGGTGAGCTATTTCGTTTGGATGGGCAGCAGCCTGGTCGGGACGCGCTGGCTCGGCAACACCCTATTTACGATTGTCTTTGCGATTTTACTGCTGGCGGTAGGTAGTCTCTTCCTTTTTATACGCTACCGCCAGCCGCTGGTTGCCTTTGTTCTCGAACGCCGCTGGTTGATGCTCGTCACCGAGGCGCTGTTTGGTCTGGTCTATCTCATTTTTATCTACCTGCGCATTCTCAACCCCGATTTGTGGCATCCGTGGCTGGGAGGCGAGAAGATGTTGGAAATCGGCTTTCTCAACGCCATCGTCAAGAGCGTGGCGATGCCGCCCTATGATCCTTTCTTTGCCGACGGCATTATCAATTACTACTATTACGGCCTCTTTTTGGTCGGTGTCTTAATCAAGCTGACCGGCATCCAACCAGCGATTGCCTTCAACCTGGCCGTGCCGACGCTGGCCGCCCTGACCGGCATTAGCGTTTTTAGTCTGGCCGGTAACCTGGCCGGATCGACCGCCGCCCGTTCGAACGTTTATGTGGCTACCCTGCGGGCCATCCCGGCCGGTATCTTGGCGACCATCTTCATTGTGTTTATGGGCAATATCGAGGGAGCCGCTCAGTTTCTGCGCAACCTGGCCAATATGGGCCTCAGCGATTTTGAGACTGCTATCCCCGGCGTCAACACGCTGCTGCTGGCGGTGGGTGGTTTGCTTCAGATTATCAGTGGTGACGGCATCGCTGCTTACAATTATTGGGACCCGACCCGCGTCATCCCCGAAACCATCAACGAATTTCCATTTTTTAGCTTTCTCTTTGCCGACCTGCATCCTCATATGATTGGCATTCCGTTTACGGTGCTGTTTCTCAGCTTGGCCTTTAACTGGATCGCCGCGCCGTTGGCCGACCGTCGCCCTCCGGCCAACGACGTCCGCTCTGCGTTTCAGGCCCAACTTGAAGCCATCAGCCTGCCCGCCGTGCTGCGCTGGCTGGCGATCCCCTTTGTGCTGGGCGCTATCGCCGTGATCAACACCTGGGATTTGCCGACCTATTTGGGCTTGATGCTGGCCACGTTTGTGCTGGCCCGCTATCGCACAATGCAAGCCGATTTAACGGTGACGCGCGGCATCCTGCTGCTGGTCAACGGCTTTCTCTTTACCGGCGCGGTGTTAGTTATAACCTATCTGCTGTATGCGCCCTTCTTTATCAACTACCAACCGCCCGCCGAAACGGGTTTGGGCCTGGTGACCACCCATACGCCTCTGGGTCAACACTTGCGGATTTGGGGCTTCTTTATCTTTGTCATCGCCTCGTGGCTGGTGCTGTCGCTGCTTTACCCGCGCACCCGCAACAGCCTGCTGCGGACGGCCAGTCTTTATCTGCGCCGCTGGAATGTAGGGCCGCACATGTCGGAAATTTATCGGGCGCTGATCAAACGCCGAACCGATGCCGCTGCGTATGCCGGATGGGGCGTTCTCCTCCTGCTGCTGGTCTCGGCTGTTTTGTTTTTGCTGGGCTATCGCGTACCCGCTTACTTGCTGCCGCTGGTTGTGCTGGCCTTTGTGCTGCTTATCCGGCGCGAAACTTCGGCGGCAGTCGCTTACCTGGGGCTGCTATCCTTTACCGGCTTGCTGATCCTGCTAGGGGTCGAATTCTTCTTCCTGCGTGACTTTTTGGGCGGCGGCGCGTATTATCGCATGAACACGCTGTTTAAGTTCTTTATTCAGGTCTGGGTCATCTTCGGTATTGTGGCCGGAGTGGTTTTACCCCAGGTTTGGAATGCCAGTATGCAGTGGAGCATCCCGAAGGCCGTGGTATGGCGTGGGGCCGTCCTCATTTTGCTGGTGGCCGGGCTGGTGTATCCCATCTTCGGCACCCGCACGCGAGTCGATGACCGTTTCCCCGGCGATCAAAACCGACCACCCATCGGCACGCTGAACGGACTGGCTTACATGACCGCCGGTACATTCGAGTGGCCCGCCGGTAATCCTATCAATCTATCCTACGATTACGAGGCCATCCGCTGGCTGCAAGATAATGTGGAAGGCACGCCCATCCTGGCCGAGGCTAAGATTGGCTATTACCGCGAGGGTGGCATGCGTGTGGCGGCCTACACCGGCCTGCCGTCGATATTGGGCGGGCTGCATCAAAATGAACAGCGCTATCCGTCGCAAATCGGCGACCGCGATTGGGTGGTGAACGACTTGTGGAACACGCTCGACCCCAACCGCGCCCTGGAACTGATCGACCAGCTTAACATTACCTACATCTACGTTGGTCAGGTTGAAAAGGCCACATACGGCCCCTTCGTCGGCGATAAGTTCGAGACCCTGCGGGAGCAAGGTCAGCTTGAGCTTGTCTTCGAGAATGCCGAAACAAAAATTTATAAGCGCGTTTCTACCACGTAAGAGCCGATAAGGATGTACTCCCTATTGCTCTCGCATTGTGAATTGGGCTGAATGTGAGTACAATAAGCATATCCAATGCCGTAGGAGAGTATGTTATGGACTTTGAACGTCCCGATTTGAGCCAGACCAGCCCGGAAATTAGAGCTTACATTGAGGCGCTTGAGACAGAACTGGAGTCGTTGCGTCGTCCCCAAGCCTCCACCTCGACAACCGCCGACCTACCCCCCTTAGAAACTGACGAACCCCCCACCACCCTTAACGTTATCACCGTCTCGCGCAGTGGGTTGGCCAAACGCACGCCGCGCCACCTGTACAGCCGCCAGCGACGTGGCGGAATGGGCATCTTCGATCTGGAGACCCCCGACGATGATCCCCCTACCCATTTGTTGGTGGCCGACGAGAGCCACGACCTGCTTCTCATCACCACCCAGGCTCGCGCCTTTCGAGTGCCGGTCAACCAACTGCCGGAGTCGCAGGTGCGCAGTAAGGGATCGTCGCTTTTAGACAAGCTGGCTTTGCGCGACCCGGAGCAGTTAGCCCTGGTTGTACCGCACCAGAAGCAAGGCTATCTGGCCGTGGTCACCGAGCAAGCCCATGTGCGCCGCTTTCGCTACCATTATTTTCGTGATGATATGGAGCCGGGGTTGCTCTTGTTCGATACCAAGGATGTCGGACAACCGATAGCCGCCGGTTGGTCTTCCGGCAGCGAAGATCTTTTCATCGCCACCAAACAAGGCAAAGCCATCCGCTTTTCGGAGCAAAAAATCACGACGATGGGCAACCTGGGCATTCGTCTCAGTACCGGCGATAGCGTGGTGGGCATTGTGGGCGTCAACGACAAAAGCCGAATTTGCCTGCTCAGTTCCGACGGCAAAGGTACCGTCCGCTTGATGAGCACATTTACCGCCAACAAAGCGCCTGGTGCCGGTGGCAAAGCGGCCCTTAAGTCGGACGATGTGATCGGTATCGCTGCGGTCGGTAAAAAGGACGATGTCTTTGCCATCTCGCGGCTGAGCAAAATTATCCGCTTCCAGGCCGCCGAGATTCCACCCAAAGATGGCATCGTTCAGGGTGTCAACTGTATGGCGCTCCGCGCCGATGAAGTGGTGGCGGTGAGCAATAGTCAATGATAGCGTTTATGGAGTTCGTAGAGTTTATGGAGTTTTTTGAGTTGAGGAGTTGTTGTGTTGAGGAGGAAAAAAATGCTTACCATTGACGATACTGTTTTGCTTGTTATCGACGTGCAGGGCCGCTTGGCGGAGGTTATGCACGATAGAGAGACTCTTTTCGCCAATGTACAGCGTATGATTCAAGGGGCGTATGTACTCGACCTGCCGATTGTGGTGACCGAACAGGTGCCGGACAAATTGGGCGAGACCCGGCCGGAGATTGCTGAGTACTTGGACGGCGTGACCCCCATTGCCAAGCGCAGTTTTAGCTGCTGCGGCAATGAAACCTTTATGGAAACCATGGCCGATCTCAGTCGCAAACAGATTTTGGTGACCGGCATCGAAACCCACGTCTGCGTTTACCAAACCGTTGTTGACTTGCTCTATCAAGGCTACGAAGTTCAACTGGTGACCGATGCTGTTTCCTCCCGAACGCCTGAAAACCGGCAGCTTGGCATCGACCGCATGAAAGCAGCCGGAGTCGGCCTAACCGGCACCGAGATGGCCCTCTTTGAACTTTTGCGCATTGCCGATGGCTCGGCCTTCAGAGCCATCTCGAAAATCGTCAAGTAAAGCACCAACGTATGCCGTTATCCGATCTCAACTCCAAAGCGCAGTCTGAGTCGACCGAGATGTATCTGATCACGGTCTATCGGCTCACCCGTAAAGCTCCGACCGCGACGACCAAAGATATCGCCGATATGCTCGAAGTCAGTCCGCCGAGCGTGTCGGAGCGCATTAAGCGCCTGGCCGAGCAAGGCTACCTCAACCACGCCTGGCGGGAAGGCACATCTTTAACCGAGGCCGGCGAACGCATCGCCGTTAATGTGCTGCGCAAGCATCGTCTGATCGAGACCTTTCTGGTCGAGATGGCCGGCTATGCCCTCGATGAAATCCACGACGAAGCCTGTACTATCGAACACGCCATCTCCGACCGCCTGGCCGACCGCCTGGATATTCTCCTCGATCATCCTAATGTTGATCCCCATGGTCATCCTATTCCTACGAAAGACGGCATCGTTGTCGCCGTTACCTATCACCCGCTGGCTGATGTTGAACCGGGTAGCCCGGTAGTTATCCGCCAGGTGAGCGATTGGGATCGCGATCAGCTCAGCTACCTGCAATCGCTGGGGCTGCTGCCGGGCGTTGAAGTTGAAGTTTTAGAGCACGCTCCTTTCGATGGTCCACTCACCCTCAAACTTGGCGATAAGGTTATCGCCCTGGCTCAAGATATTGCCCAAACGATAGGCGTTTAATAACGCTTTTTTGCCAACATTTTGCTTGCCCTTTGACAGGAAAAATGCTCGACAGTGACGCATAATAGTCATATAGGCTTAACATTGTTCAGCACAAGGGGGGACACAAGATGGCACTGGTATGTACGAAAGTCAGACAGAAAATTATTTGTAACCATGTGGGTGCAACGGGCGAAAGCTGCCCTATTTGCGGGGCGCATAAAGACGCCTACGGTAGCGGCTATGAGATGAAACTTGTCGAAATTATCGATAATATGATGGAAGTATGTCTGCACAAGGGCGAAACCGGAGCTGTTTGCTCGAAGTGTGGCGATGTGATTGCGGTGTGACCGACCGCATCATAAGAGAGTTTCTTCGCTTCCCACGCTCTGCGTGGGAATGCATACAATCTTTACAGTCTACGCGCTACAAATAACTCGCGGTCGTAATTATCGGGCACAATGCTGGCTGCAAAGCCCGTTTCGGCCAGTAACCGCAGCCAGTCGGCCCGGGGAAATAGGCCGCAAATGTGCTGTTCATGCTCGATGTGCAGGGGCTGTTCACCATCGCGTAACATATAGACGTAATCGGTGGTGTAGGTGGTGTCGTTGGGGTCAGGGTCGTGCGTCCATTCGAGGTATCGTAAGGCACGGCTATCGCCTTCAGAACCGCCGTGGTCGGTACTCGGTTCGAACGTATCACGCAGATGATCCGGCACAAACAAAGCCACGCCGCCCGGCTTGCAGTGAACAAAAGCAGTCTCCATCGCTTGCCGAAGATCGGTGAGCGTCGTCATATAGTCGATAGCGTCATGGATAAAAACAGCATCAAATGTGCGATGCAGCCGCACGGTGCGCATATCATCCTCGACGTGCTCACAAGTAGGGTTCAAAGCGCGGCTTACCGCCAACATCTGCGGCGATAGATCGGCCAGGACCACCGTCTCAAACAACTCTTTGAGATAAAAGGCATTATTGCCGCCCCCACTGCCCAACTCCAGCAGCGATGGCGAAGCCGGTAGCCCCGCCTCGGCCAGCACTTGCCCGAAGAACGCGGCTTCATCGGCGTAGCCCTCGACCGGCGAGAGCAACGACCACCATGCTGCCAGGTCATCGTACATTTTGTGCATAACTACTCCGATAGTCTCGCTTCCCACGCCCTGCGTGGGAATGCCTCCCCGACTCTGGATGTCTCGCTTCCCACGCAGAGGTGGGAACGCAACGACGCGATTTTGTGGTGGCGAACCGTGTATTGTCCGCACCCGTATTCCCGTTTGGGTTCTTGTTCGGGCCAGAGAGCTAGGTAGTAATGAGGCGACATTGTTGCAAGCCTATCCTACGCTACGGGCTGAGGATTTAGCGAATGCGTGGGCTTACGCCCGCGCTCATAAAGCTGAGATCGAACAACAGATCCGGGAAAACGAAGAATTACCCGATCTACGCTAAAGGGGAAGATAGATTATTCTATCGCGATACTCATCGGGCTGGGAAGCAGCCCATATCATCAACAGTTCTTCGATAGTTTCGCCGACACCCATCTTGGGGTTTAACTCAAAGATACCCGGAACGTGGCGTCCTTCATCGAGATGATCTTGCAGATGTCTGGGCATAGACTTGCGGTTATTTGTTACCAAGATAAAGGCGTTTTCCTCACACCAACGCAGAATATCGGGATCAAGTGTTCCTTTTGGCGGAGCGCCCAAGATGCCAATTCGCCAAATTGTCATCGAAGGTTCCCGTTTTAATAATTCGGTGCGATAGAGAGGGTCAACGTGTTCGTCTAATAAATAGCGAACCGCATTCATGAGGTAGACAAAGCCGCTTTTTGACGTTCCGCTTTTAGAGCGCGGAGGCGAACCACAACCGGAGGGGGATTACGCTCTTGTTCTTCACGTGCCTGGCGTCCGTATTCCAACCAATCCAGCAGATAAGCCTCAACTTTTTCACGATTATGCAGATAATAAAGTATCGTTGCATAAATTTGTTCTAGCGTTAAGCTTGGGAAGCGAGTTGCCAGTGCTTCAGGGGGTTGCGCTTGATAAATGTATTCATAAAGTATCGACTCGATACCAACCCGCGAACCTTTTAGTCGAATATCGTCAGCGGCCAAAAAGTCGAAATAATCTTCAAGTTGCATGGCTCTATCCTCCCTGAGTCTAAAATTCCTTTTCTACAGAGATTATACTAGACAAAATCGGAAATAAAAATTAAGAGACGAAATGAAAGAGATTGAAAGAGACAACAGAATGACGATAGCGAACA
>JAGRBZ010000220.1 GCA_020433805.1 Anaerolineae bacterium | reverse complement strand
CCTCGACTATAACTGGCCTTACAATTTCATCAACCAGCCTACTCACGCGCTCTTTTGGAGCTACTACAAAACACGTACCGGGTAATGATGCGAGATTGGCAATTTCGGCCCAGTATTCAGGAATACGATAAAGCGGCATGGCCAAGACGGTGTCACTACCTTTCTTCGCTTCAATTTGAATAGCTATAACTGCTTCTAACTGTGTGCTGTAAACAGCACCACCACTAAACCCTTCAAAAGCTAATTCTGGACTACGGAGTTGAAATAGTATATGTTCAGAATCGCCAGCCCGAATATTTAGACCTATAAATTCTCCCTTGCCTGGCGATTGAGAGTGGGGTAAACTGGAGCCATAACCCCGCAACAAGAATTCACCAGAAGCTTCATTAACAAGCATGAACTTCAAAGGTTCTCTTTGCTTAGGCGGTGTGGACAGTTTAAGGATGGCGAAGTCGAGTCCCTTAGACTGATTATGCATAACCTCAATAATTACGGCTGGCTCAGGCGTCTTATTAAGAAATTGAACTTCAATAGTTGTTCCAGCATTTTGTTTCTCTGAGAAGGTATGACCGGCTGTAACTAAGTGACCTTCGCTGCTTGCTAACCAAGCGGTCGCAACCACTTTGATGTTATTATCCTTATTTCGTTGTACAATTGCACAAGTCGCTTGTATAAGATAGGCATCGACAGATGTGCTTGTTCCTTTAGGCATCGCTCAACTCCCAAGTCATCTTAACAGCTAGAGCATAATCTCCTCCCGCACTTATAAACCAAGCATTAGCTCGAGCTGAAAAACCAAGATTAAACTCCATCTCCACTTTGTTAGGCTTGGTCACATTCTGCCCCATCTCCTTTAAATCAGTTCCAATATCTTCCGCAATCGCTTTTATAACTAATTTAGCCCTACCATATACGTTTTCTATATCGTTAGGATCAATACTGGTTGGAGTTGTACCAAATCCTTCTTCGTCTCCAATAAGCTCAATATCTGAGGTCTGAATCAAAATTTCTGTATTTCCAATAGATTCTTTGATAGCAGGCATAATTCTCTCTCCTTAGTTTTGAACTTAAATTTTTCTACTATTATAAACATCAGGCCATTGTAAAACAAACAATAATGCTCTTTTGACCAATCAGGATGTTTTCAGAGGGTGAAATATCCATAAGAAAGGCTTTTCTCATTTTGGAAAATGGATTTTGGAAAATGGGTTTAATGGTATAGTTAAAATCAGCGACCAGGATATCTGGGCAAAACGGAGACGACAGGAAAACCTTACACTGTCTCCGTGCCGAACATGCGACGCAGCACGCGTAGGCTGTTGTCCGACAGGTGAGCCGTGGGGGCAATACGGCAAGGCATAGTCTCGTAGCGATTTTGGCGCGTGGCATCCGTATCGTTGCCGACCTGGACGGCAAAGCGTTCAACTTGCTCATCATTGGCCTGGACAATGTCGACGGCGTCAAAATCGAACAGATGGCCAACCCGGAAGCAGTTGACGCGCAAGTCTGGCCCATCAAGCGCGTACTGCTCCGGCATCGACGTATCCAGCACAGCGATAACCTGACCGGCGACCGGGATGGCCTCGCGACTGTGGCGATGATCACGACAGGCGTAATAATCAACCACCGGATTGAGCGATATCTTTTGGCGCGTGATGGTCGTGAAACAATCGGCGCACAGCAGCCGCTGTTCTGCCGCGCCCCAGCGATCGACGGTGTCAGCGGCTATGGTGGTTAGCCAGCGGCTTATCAGGGGCCGGAAGGGATGCTGCCACGCATCCAAGATAGGCTTCTGAAGCAGATCGATCAGCGTCATCTCTCTCTCTAAAAAGCGTGGACGCGCCGCGATAAGTCGACAGAACAGATCGAGATGCGCCCGCAGCATGTCCAAATCGGTGATGGGCGCTTCCGGGCGATAACGTAGCCCGCCGCCGTCAGGTTCAATTGGGCCGGTCAGCGTCACATGCTCCGGCAATTGGAGCAGATCAAGCAGTTGGGCATCGGTCAACGGTTCGGAGGCAGGTTCGCCGGGGGTGGGGATAACGCGGACCGACATCCGCTGTGTATCGTTCCATTCGCCTTCGGGTATAACGGTCAGCTCGATAGTGCAGTGGTTGTAGGTACCGCCTACGGTCAGCTCCGTACCGCGATTGAGCAGCGTTAGCCCCGCGTGGCGATTGGCCAGCGCTTGCCAGCTTTCAAAGCCGGTTAAGCGGTGGGTAAACAGGTCGACGACACTTTCGTCAGTTGGGGCGGGCGGCAGGCCCAACAGGTGTTCGATTTCGTACGCCAGATACAGGATCTCCTCGGCATTGTTGGCCGAGAAAAGTTCGGTTTCCGAACCGTCTTGGCTGTGGGCCAGCAGGCTGTAGGTCGATGACCAGAAGCTGGGTTTGTTGAGTCTCACATCCAGCCGCTCGATATTGGCACGTTCAAGTTGATACCGAAACAACAGACTTGGCAGCGGCCGTATATGGGAGCTAATCTGCGTCGGCGTTATCGTAATAACCTGTTGATCAACCAGAGCTGATACCAAAACTTCATAACTGAACCAGGTAACCCCGGCGAGCAGCAGACCCGGCAGCCAATGGACGTTGGCAAAAAGGAATGCGGTCAACGCCGCCTCGCCTGCCAATGTGCCAAGAGTAAACGCCAGCGCAAAAAATCGCGTCAGTAGATGACCTTCATAGAAAGCCCGCCTTACAAACGTCAGCGTTTCCTCTCCAAACGTAATCGTAATCGATGGTGGTGTTACCGGGACGATAGCCGTGGTGGTCTGGTCTCGTTTCATACTCTATTATTCCACGGTTTGCATTTCGACGGCAAGTTGAGGCGGGAAAATTTACCCACCATTCCGGGAGTAGGGCGAGAGAAACGTCTTACTCCCTACTCCCGCTAACCACTTCGCCGAATTACCGAGAAAGCGTTTGGCGCTTTCCCGCTTTCAAGGTATCATCCTTTAAGAATGATATGAGGTGAACCCCCTACTTATGACAGCACGTAACTTATCGCGCGGTTTTCTACCGGTCGGTGATCCGCTAATAGATTTACCCCCCGCCTGCGCCGAGTGGCAAGCGTTGGGTGCCGATTTACACAAACTGCTTATGAGCGACCACTTACGCCCGCGCGTCAGGGCGATGCCGCCATTCCCGATGGAAGCCATCGACTCCGAGGCGGCACGCTGGCGGGCAACAAGCCTGCTGGCCTATATCACCAGCTTGTACCTATTAGGTCTGGACGGCCCGCCGCTCGACCGCATTCCGGCAGTGCTGGCGGTACCGTTCCACCGGCTGGCGACACAGATTGGCGTCCCCCCGATCCTATCTTATGGCCTTCAGGCGATGGTTAATTGGCGGCGTCTTGATCCCACGGGGCCGGTAGCTGTCGGCAACCTCACCCTGCTGCAAAACTTTCTGGGCGGCCTGGATGAGGAGTGGTTTGTCACGCTCCACATTAACATCGAGGCTGCCGCCGGGCCGGGCCTGTCGGTTTTGCCGATGGCGCAACAGGCGGTTGAAAACGGCGATGATACCGCGTTGGAAAACGCGCTGCTGACGGTGGCCGACACCTTACAGACGATGTTCGACCTGTTGGGCCGGATGCCGGAACGGTGCGACCCCTATATTTACTACCATCGGGTGCGGCCCTTTATGTTTGGCTGGAAAGACAACCCCGATTTGCCGCACGGCGTCATCTACGAAGGTGTCGATGCCTATGGCGGGCGGCCGGTGCAGTTGCGCGGTGAAACCGGTGCGCAAAGCGGCATCATTCCGGCCTTTGATGCGGCGTTGGGCATTACCCACGAGCGGGACGAGATGCGTGTGTACCTCACCGAAATGCGCGATTACATGCCCCCGGCTGACCGGGCCTTTGTAGCACAGCTTGAGGGCGGCCCATCCATCCGCGATTACGTTACCACACGCGGCCCGTCAGCGCTACGCGAGGCTTATAACGCTACGATTGAAAAGCTGACCCAATTTCGCAGCCGTCATATCGAATTTGCCTCTCTCTACATTCTCAAACCCGCCCAAACCAGCGAAGCGGTAGGCACGGGAGGCACGCCCTTCACCTTTTATCTCAAAAAGCATATCAAAGAAACCAAAGCGCACCAGCTTTAGCCGTTACATTTCTCTAAACCGTCACTATAAACGCTTACGCCACAGCGAAGTGGATAGTAGGAAAGGATGGACTTATGGACACCTTACATGACGCACTATACGGCCCGGTTACCGGCTTGGCCGAAGCCATTCGGCGTCGCCAAATCTCGGTAGTTGAGGTTGTTGAAAGCTATTTGCAGCGGATAGAGGCCGTCAACACCCGACTCAATGCCGTAGTGGCGCTCGATGCCGAAGGGGCGCTGGCTCAGGCCCGCGATGCCGACACGGTTTTGGCGCAGGGCGATACCGACCGACTAGGGCCGCTGCACGGCGTGCCGATGACGATCAAAGACTCGTTCGATACGGCCGGGATGGTTAGCACCTGGGGCACGCCAGGGCGAGCGGATGCCGTGCCGATAGAGGATGCAACCGTGGTTGCTCGTCTCAAAAGCGCCGGAGCCATCCTGCTCGGCAAAACCAACACCCCGGAACTCACGCTTTCCTTCGAGACCCACAACCCAATCCACGGCCGCACCAATAACCCCTATGACTTGGAGCGAGCACCCGGCGGCAGCAGCGGCGGCAGTGCAGCGCTGGTCGCGGTTGGGGCTATACCGTTCGACATCGGCACCGATACAGGCGGCAGTATTCGTATTCCGGCCCACTGCTGCGGCATTACCGGCCTCAAGCCGACCACAGGCCGCGTTCCCAGAACCGGCCACGCCATCTCGCCGATTGGCTGGCTCAATTCGCTGACGCAACCCGGCCCGCTGGCCCGCTATGTCGATGACCTACACCTGCTGCTCTCCATCATTGCCGGCCCGGATGGACGCGACCCAACAATTGCTCCGGTGCCGCTCCGCAGTCCTCAAGCGGTCTCATTGCCCGACCTGCGTGCTGCCTTTTTTACCGACAACGGCATTCGGGCTGCAACCCCGGACGTTACCGCGATTGTGCAGCAGGCTGTCAGTGCCGTGGAGGCCGCAGGCGTATCGGTCACCGAGGCGCGACCGCCCGGTATTGAAGAATCGCTGGAACTGTTGGGCAAGCTGATGCGCGGAGCCGACGGCGGCGAATGGGTGCGCCGCATTTTGAACGCAGCCGGCACCCGCCCCGAAGAGTCATCTCTAACGCGCTATCTTACGGTCGAGACGCCCCACGTCGACGGTATGGTCGCCATCATCGAACGTTGGGACCGCTTCCGGCAGCAGATGCTGACTTTCTTGGATGACTATGATGTTATCATTAGCCCGGTCGTTGCCTTTCCGGCGCTGCCCCACGGAACCTTTGCCGGCGACGATTATCCCGGCTTCAGCTATACCATGCCCTTCAACCTAACCGGCTGGCCGGCGGTGGCTGTCCCTGCCGGTCTATCAAGCACCGGATTACCGGTTGGCGTGCAGATTGCCGCCGCTCCCTGGCGCGAGGATATTGCCCTGGCCGTGGCCCGTCAGGTGGAGGCGGCGCTAGGTGGTTGGCAGATGCCGCCCGCATTTGTGTGAGCAAAGCGGATGTGTCGATGTGTCGTAGATCATAGAAATCTTGCTCTGAATCAGGTATAATAGGTATGCTCGTTGGCACAGTTGCACGGTGCCTTAGATGCTCTATCTATCAGACTTTATGCTAAAAAGGAGCGAGGATTATATGACCCCCCACTATGGCTGCTGCCATCCTATGCAATGTATATTGCCCCCCCATATGGTGGAGGCAATCAAAATGCGCGGCGACTCCCAACAGCGTAAAATGGCCGAGACGCTGGAAAAAAGAGCCGAAGAAATGCGCGAACATCGGTCTGAAGCAACCCCGCCTGACTCCTTTCTAGCAGCACCGGTCTTGGCGATGAGCGCACAGCCGGCAGTTGATCGCGCCGTGTACGACGGCAACCGCCGGGCAACCCTACCCGGCACGTTAGTGCGGGCCGAGGGCGACGACCGGGTGGAAGATGACGATGTCAACAATGTCTATGAGCTAACCGGCGATGTCTATCATCTTTATCTCAATGTCTATCGCCGCAACTCGCTGGATGGTAAAGGGATGACGATTTTATCCACCGTGCATCATCGGCGGCGCTACAACAACGCTTTTTGGAACGGCACCCAAATGGCCTATGGCGATGGCGACGGCACGCTCTTTCAAACCTTCATCGAAGCGACCATAGTCGGCCACGAACTATCGCATGGCGTTGTACAATTCTCCGGCGGGCTAACCTATCGCGACCAGGCCGGAGCGCTTAACGAAAGTTTTGCCGACGTTTTCGGCAGCTTATCCAAGCAGTACGCTTTAGGCCAAACCGCCGCCGAGGCCAACTGGCTTATCGGTGAAGGAACGCTTGGCCCCGACATCAACGGTGTGGCACTGCGCTCGATGAAAGCACCCGGCACTGCCTACAACGATTCGGTCCTGGGCAAAGATCCACAACCCTACCATATGGATTTCTACCTGACCACATCCACCGACAACGGCGGCGTTCATATCAATTCCGGCATCCCCAATCATGCCTTCTACCTGCTGGCCCAATATTTGGGCGGTTACGCCTGGGAAAAAGCCGGCTGCATCTGGTATGATACGATGCAATCTATCAACAATCCTTTTGCAACCTTTAGCGACTGGGCCGATAAAACGGTTGAAATGGCGCGGCAGCGCTTTGGAGTGGGCAGTTTAGAAGCCGAATACACGCGCCGCTCCTGGAAGTTGGTCGGTGTTGATCTATGACGATGACGCTTTTTCTACAAGTCTTTACCGGACAAGGAATACGCTTACAGGGCGAAATTGCGATGGATGAACTGCCGGACGATTTAGCCCGGCAGGCGCAAGCCATCCTGCAAGACGACCGTATGCTGGCAGACGCTGCCTCGGCCCAGCCTCCACCCCAAATGGTGGATGTTTCGACCTACGAACTAACGCTGTATTACGATGCCTCTCACACCCATTACAAACATTACACCTTTGTCGATGCCGAAACCAACATCGATGTTCTCGACCTGCTCGATGATATTATGCACGAGATTATCCGCCATAAGAAAGGGTTAGTCTAGGCGGTGTCGCGTCTCGAAATAGATACCGGAGCTTCAAAAATAGCCGCCGGAGCAACCAGAGTTGCTTTGTCCCTATCACCAGGGCCGGATTAAATCTCGCTTTGATGCGCCCACCCATAATATCTTCATTCTATACAACACCCTCTATCTTTGGTCCTCATGCTTCGTTCCCCAGCCGCTATACCCTTTCCCACTTCATTTTCTAATTCACATGCATCATCTATATCTATTATGTCGTTCGGGTCATTTCGATGCCGAAGGGTGAGAAATACCATTAACGGCCATCGCCAAACGCGGGAGTGATACATAAGCTCCGCAACAGCAACGAGAATGAAAATGTTCGTTGGATGGTTTGAGAGTTGGATAGCACTCAACCAGCTAACCCACCAACCAACGAACGAACGAACTGACCAACTAACCAACTACCCCACTATTTTCATTTTCAAAGGACTCGAACAGTCCTTACAGGACGACAGCGAGAATGAAATTTTATTATCAAGATGCGGAGTGAGCATCCTCAGATGCGAACGGGGTGGGCCAAGCCGCTCCGCATCTGGGGATGCTTCGCTCCTCGCTATAAAAGCGTATTTTCAAAGGAGCAATCTATGAAACGCAATCGATTCATCATCATAAGCCAGGTGCTGGCTCTGTTCCTGGTCATCGGGCCGGCGCAGGCGTGGGCCACCGGCGGGGGTGGTGCATTTGGCAGACAGAATGCAGCGCCATCTACCTGGAGCTACGCCGGCAAAGTGGGTATTGGCACGGCGTACGAGCAGTACCAAAATAACGTCTACGATGACTCCGGCCCGACCGGAGCCATCTCCAAAGTATGGTTTTCACTAGCCCAGGGTATCGTCACCGAAACAGCCTTTGACCAAATTCACCAGGCGCAGATCAAAGATTTACAATTTCTGGTTACCGGCGACGGCTTCTTCGACGAGGAGAAGGTCGACACCGACAGCCAAATTACCTATCTCCACACCGACAGCGCCGGACGGCCACTGTCGCTGGCCTATCGCGTGACCAACACCGACAAAGACGGCAAGTATCAGATCGAGAAAGACATCTTCACCGACCCCGACCGCCAAACGCTCTTTATGCGCGTGACGTTCACAGCCAATGAAGAGGGTATCACGCCTTACATTCTGGTCAATCCCCATATGAACAATACCGGCTCCGGTGACGTCGCCTTTGTCGGCGAGGACTCGCTCAGCGCCCGCGAGGGAGAGAGTGTATATATGACTCTCAAAAGCAGCAGCCCCTTTGTGGAGACCTCCGCCGGCTTTGTGGGCCAGTCCGACGGTTACACCGACCTCAACGACAACGGCGTGATGGACTGGAACTACGACTGGGCCGATGACGGCGGCGGCAACGTGGCCCTTACCGCCCAACTGCCCACCCTCAACAGCGAAAGCACCACCTTCGACGTGGTGGTCGGCTTTGGCGACTCGTTTGAAAGCGCCACGGCCCAGGCCGACGGCACGCTGACCGACGGGTACAGCACCGTGTTAGACAGCTACAACGGCACAGGCAGCGCCATCGGCTGGGAAGATTACCTGGCCGGCCTGTCGAACCTACCGGCTATGATCCCGCAGACCGGCGATGACGGCCAGTTGCTTTACACCAGTGCGCTGGTGCTCAAAGCGATGGAAGATAAGGAACACGCCGGGGCACTCATCGCCTCACTGTCTATCCCGTGGGGCGATACGGAGTCGGCCAATGACAGCCGCACCGGCTACCGGGCCGTTTGGCCGCGCGACTTCTACCAGGTGGCGATGGCTTTCCTGGCGATGGGCGATACCCAGACACCGCTGGTCGCCTTCCAATATCTCGATCAAATTCAGGTCGATGGGGATACGCCCGACAACTCCGGTACTACCGGCTGGTTTTTGCAGAAGACGCCGGTTGACGGCACGTTGGAATGGTACCAGGTGCAACTCGATCAAACCGCGATGCCGATTATGCTCGGCTGGAAGTTGTGGCAGGCCGGTATTCTCTCGAACAGCGAAATCACTACCTGGTATCATACTATGCTCAAGCCCGCCGCCGAATTTTTAGCCAACGGCGGCACCGTGCAGATACGCGATAATAACGCCACCATCCAGCCGCCGTGGACACAGCAGGAACGGTGGGAAGAACAGTTCGGCTATTCGCCATCGACCACGGCCGCCCTGATTACCGGCCTGTTGGCCGCGGCAGACATCGCCGAAAACGCCGCCGCCGACCCCGGTGCTGCCGCTTACTACTACACCAAAGCCGACGAATTTGAGAGCACCATCGAAAGCAATATGTTCACCACCACCGGCACCCACATCATCGGTGACAACAACGGCCAATACTACCTACGTATCACCCAAAACGCCGATCCCAATGACGGCGGCACCATCAACGCCAGCAACGGTCAGCCCGCCATCAACGAGAAAGAGGTGCTGGATGGCGGCTTTTTAGAGCTGGTGCGCTACGGCGTTCGGGCTGCGGACGATCCGTTTATGCTCGATGCCCTGGTTGAGATCGATGATATGACCCTGCCCGATTATCTGCGGCTTAAATACGAGTTCACCTACCCCGGCGATAGCACACCCTATCCGGGCTGGCGGCGCTACGGCAACGACGGCTACGGCGAGCGCACCGATGACGGCAGCAACTACGTGGGCGGTGCGGGCGATCAGCGCGGGCGCGTTTGGCCCTTCTTCACCGGCGAGCGAGGCCACTTTGAACTGGAGTTGGCCAAGGCCAACAACGGCGGCACCATCAACGCCGCCGGTATTGCCGCTTTGCGCGATCTGTACGTGCGGGCTATGGAACAGTTTGCCAATGAGGGATTGATGCTGCCGGAGCAGGTTTGGGACGGTGTGGGTGTCAATGCCGTTCATAACTACACCGTGGGCGAAGGCACCAACAGCGCTACGCCGCTGGCCTGGACCCACGCCGAATACGTCAAGCTGGTGAAATCACTAACCGATCAAAACACGTGGGACTCCTACAGCATCGTTCGCGGCCGCTACGCCGATACCGGCGGCGTCGTCTCCATTTACCCGCAGGTCTACTTCCGGGGCACGCCCAACGCCTGGGAAACTACCGCTATGACCCTTGTGGCCGACAACACCTGGGAAGTGACCACCACCTTTGGCAGCGCCCCCGACGAGCGCTTCAAGTTCGATATTCATGGCGACTGGTCGCTTAACTTTGGCGATAATGAGCCTGACGGCATCGCTGATCAAACCGGCAGCGACATTCCTATCACCGAAGGCGCGGGCGATTATACCATTACGTTCAACGATCTATCGCGGGAGTATAGCGTGGTCAAGAATTAAAAACGAGGGTTAAGCCACAACCTACTCCCTGCTCCCCTAGAAATTAACCCAAGTTGCTACCCAATGTCATTAAGTTAGGTCAGCATCCCAAGTAGGTGGGCGCAGCGAAACCATATCGAGGGGTGCGGGTCGGTTCCGGATCGTCGTCGGAGCCGCACCCCTCAATACGCGCTACTCTCCGTTTCGCGCTACTCGGGATGCTGACCTTAATGATAGGGGGATAACTCAATGTGTGTAATGAAGCCCGCCATATCCATACCCACAAACAAAACCATAAATTATGGGGCAGTGAGCAGGCATCCTTACTCGTAGGCATGTGTAAATCACCATGATTCAGCGTACCCTACAAGTAGGGAGAGGCAAATCACTGTGATCCAACACCTCCTACAAGTAGGGAGAGGCAAATCACCATGATTCAACACCCCCTACAAGTAGAAACAGGCAAATCACCATGATTCAACACCTCCTACAAGGTGGCATAGGCAAATCAGCGTGATTCAACGTATCCTACTACCAGGAAGAGGCAAATCGCTATGACTCAAGGCATCCTACTATAATGAAGTTCGTTTGAAATCGAAATTTTTGGTCGAGACTTTTCAGACGACGTAGAGGCGACGGCATCAGTTACCCCAGCCTTCCACATTATTTCCACACCAAGTTTTACGCAAACGTCAGGTGACGGTCACGTATTGGTGATAAATCAAATTGGATTAGTCCAAATAGGTCGATTTAGAACGTCCAAGTAACTGTCACCTTTACAATGCGTAAGTCCTGCACACGAATGATACAGAGTACGCTGGTTCGGCCAATAGTATTCCCCCCGGTAGAACTATTCAAAAATAACCCTTTCTCGGCTGATATTCGCCCAACTGTATATTGTAAAAACGCCCGATAGTAAAGATACTGGTAGATACCCAAGAGTGAGAAAATGGTGTATTCAAAACCTCTGGGGTATCTATCATATCTACATTTCTACAGGAGAAAAACCATGAAACTCAACAGTCTGGAAGATCTTTTTATTCACGAGCTGAAAGACCTTTATTCCGCCGAAAAACAGCTAACGGAAGCCCTACCGAAAATGGTCGAAGCAGCCAATACCCCCGCTTTGCAAGATGCTTTTAATGCGCATCTCAAGGAAACCGAAACCCATCTTGAGCGCGTGCATCAAATTCTGCAAAAGCTTAATGTTAACCCCGGCAATGCCAAGTGCGACGCAATGGAAGGGTTAATTGAAGAGGGAGAAGAGATCATCAACATGAAAGCCGATGCCGATGTAAAAGACGCAGCCCTCATTGGAGCGGCACAGCGGGTTGAGCATTACGAGATGGCCGGTTATGGCACGGCTCGAACCTTTGCGCTCCGCCTGGGTCACATAGACGCTGCTGATCTGCTTCAGCAAACCTTGGACGAGGAGGGTGAGGCCAACAAGAAGCTCACCAGCCTGGCCGAAAACGGCATTAATGAGAAGGCCCAAGCGTAGGTTGCTCCGAGCAATGCCTTTCAAGTAAGAGTTGACCTTATGAGGAGTGAGCATCCTCAGATGCGGAGCGGGTTGTGCTCCTGCCGTTCGCATCTGAGGATGCTCACTCCGCCTTATTTGAAAGGTATTGGTATTAAAGCTTGTTCTAAAGAGGAAGGTGCTGCAGAATATTATACCATATGCCTCCCAAAAAAGCGGCGTATTTTGCTTCAGAACAATAAATCAATACGCTAAATATGGTCTCGTCCATTCCAAAATCCCATTGAAACAAAATAAACCATCACGAAATCACACAATGAAGATACCGTCATTGACTGTAAAGAGAATACGCAATCAAATCTGCATGTTGAGCCTTGAAGCAGGGAGAAAAAAATGCAACCTGTTTATTGCCTTTATATAAGATACGTCGACCCCATATAAGCGGCGTTAGCTTGTTTAATAAGCGGCGTTAGCTTGTTTAAGAATAAGCAGGCAACAGCCACGTTTCCCTCAGGCGTCATTAAGACTCCTGAGGTATAAGTAGAGCAGCGAGTGATTATGAATCTGTTATGGCCGTGGTTTTTACTGTTGCTTGGGCTGATACCGCTGATTATTGCGGTCTATATCGCCCTGCTGCGACGCCGGAGCCGGTTTGCCGTGCGCTACTCCAGCCTCTCGTTGGTCCGTGGGGCCGTGCCGAAATGGTCACGCTGGCGGCGTCACCTGCCGTTTGCCCTCTTTCTGCTGGGGCTGGCTTTACTGATGACGGCCATGGCTCGGCCCGTTGCCGAAGTTGAGGTGCCGCTCAGTCGGACAACCATTATCCTGGCGCTCGACACCTCGCGCAGTATGTGCGCCACCGATGTTTTCCCCAACCGCCTAACCGTGGCCCAGGAAGCAGCCCTGGCCTTTATTGAGGACCAACCGGCCGGCACGCAGATCGGCATCGTCGCCTTTGCCGGCTTTGCTGAGATTGTGGTATCGCCGACCCGCGACAAAGAAACGCTGCAAGAGGCCATCCGCAGCTTTACAACGTCGCTGGGAACGACCATCGGCAGCGCCACGCTAAAGTCGATTGACGCGATTGCGGCCATCAATCCGGAGGTCGCGCCCAGCGATTTTATCCTCGATGTTGAAGCCGACGAATTGGCCCCGGAGGAAAAAATTTACCAGCCGGACATCATCGTGCTGCTAACCGATGGCGCGAACAGCCAGGGGCCACATCCCCTTGATGCGGCGCAGCAAGCCGCCGACCGGGGCGTACGGGTCTACACAATCGGCTTTGGTACGGAAGATCCGGGCCAGATGATCTGCTCGCAGCAGCAGTTGGGCAGCAACACGTTTAACGGTGGCTTTGGTGGCGGCGGCTTTGGTAGCGGTAGTTTTGGCGGCGGTGGCGGCAATTTTCGCCGGTTCGTCGTCATTGATGAAGACACGCTGCAGGGTGTGGCCGATATGACCGGCGGCACCTACTATCGCGCCGAGAATGCCGACCAACTGCTGGATGTGTTTCTCAATCTGCCACGCCAAATTACGCTTCAAAAGGAAAAGCTAGAGATTAGCGTCTTCTTCTCAATTATGGGCGCTCTCGTTGTTATTGCGGCGCTGGCGTTATCGCTGGTATGGAATAGATTTCCGTAAGTCACCCCGGCTGCTACCCTACCCGAAAAATATTACCCCTCACGTTTTCGACTAACAGCGCGGGGAGTAGGGAATAAGGAGTAGCCTGTTTTATCCCCTTACTCCCCACTTCATACTTCCTACTCCCACGCTAAGCTAACCATCTTATCCAGGTCAGGTGACCAGAGCAAAGACTATCACC
>JAGRBZ010000021.1 GCA_020433805.1 Anaerolineae bacterium | reverse complement strand
TCGCGCGAGATTTCAAGCCGCTGCTGTGCCTCGCGCAGATCTTGGTTCTGGATTTCTAACTCAACTTGATGAATACGCAGATCCTCAACTATCTTTGCCAGATCATGGGCCGCATAATCGGGGCTGTCGGCAGAGGTTATGCCTTCGATCTGCTCTTCCGCGCGTCGCCGTAAATCATCGAAGTTTGCCATCGTTCCTCCTTATCTATTGTCCCCTCTGAAAATACAATTTGTAGGACAAACTTAAGTTTGTCCTACGGTGATTTTCATTACCGATGTCGTCCTGTAAGAACTATCGGACTCTTCTGATAATACGAAGAGACCCTCACCCTTGATCCGTTACATCCTCGATAGCCAGTAAAATTTGGTTGGCTTCGCCCTCAGGCCGGTTCAGGCGGCGGGCGTTGAGGCGCATGGTGCGGCGGCCGATAGTGGGAAAGTCGTGGTCAATATCATACTGTTCGATGGTGCTGTTTTCGGGAATAATCTCTTCCAGCAGCCGGCGCAGTTGGGGAATATCCCACTGCCCGTTGCCCAAATCGTAAACCCGCTTTCCTTCCGTCTCCTGGGGGTTGACCCCAAATTGTCTGTAAAAGGCGGCGTTGGCCGAAACAACGTACAGATTTTCGTCCAGAACCAGCACCCCTTCGTGCAGCGTGTCGATAATTTTACGAGCATAGTCGCGGGCATAGCGCAGCTCTTCGTTGAGCCGGCGCAGCTCGCTTTCAACGTGCTTCTGAGCGGTGATCGCAGCAAAGGTCAGCACCACGCCGTCGATAATATTGTCGAGGGTTCGGAAGGGTATAATCCGCATATTAAACCACTGCCCTTTTTCCGTTTCAACTTCCCGTTCGACCGTATTCAGGGTATCGAGCACATACTCCAAATCCTGATAGAGGTGATCATCTTTAAAGTTCATAACCGTGTGTTTGAAGGGGCGGCCCTTATCCGACTCAATGAGATTAACCACCGTGGTGGCGGCCGATGTGAACCGTTTAATTCGTAAGCCGTTGTCCAAAAAGATGGTGGCAATATCCGTAGCCGCCAGCAGGTTGTGAAGATCGTTATTGACCTGGTGCAGCGCTTGATTTTTCCTTTGAATTTCGGAACTGGCCGTTACCAGCTCTTCGTTAATCGAGCGCAGCTCCTCCTGCGAGGTTGTTAGCTCTTCGTTCATGCTTTGCAGCTCTTCATTGCCCGATTGTAGCTCTTCGGCATAAGAGCGATGTTCCTCGTTAGCGGCTTGCAGTTCTTCAATCGATTTTTGCAGCCGGTTTTTGGTTACAGCCAGCTCCTTTTTCACAGCCTGAAGCTGCTCACTCCCCGCTTCAGGCGACGCGTCCGATTCAGCCGCTGCATCGCCGGACGCAGTTGGAGCCACTTTTTCAATAATAATCAGAAACAGGTGTCGGTCCGGGCCGCCGACCGGTTTGACGGTGATATTGACGTAGGCTTCATCACCATTGGTCTGAACCCAAACGTTGTGGTGCGTTGTACTCTCGCGCTGGTTTAACGTATAGCGGATGGCCTGGGGCAGCTCGGCATCTAACCCCGGCCGCAGCATATCCATAATGTTGAAACGGGCTTCGCCGGCCGCGACCTTAAGATAATGATCGACCTGCCCATAGGTGTAGAGAATGGTAAACGTTTCATCGATCATAATCCCGACCGGTTCATAATGTTCCAGCAGCGACTGCTCCAGTAAGTGACGCGGCTGCCCTTGAACCGGCCTCGGATTGCCGCCGGGGGGGGGCCGACTCCCTTAAAACAGGGGGCCTTCCCGTAATTTCAAAAAAGACTTCATCCGGGGGGGGAACGGCCCGCGAGTCGGTGCGCTTAAACACCCGCCACTTGCGATCGACGACCGTAAAATAGTCGCTCAACTCGCCGATATTTTCGGAAGAACCTAAAAAGAGAAAGCCACCGGATTTCAAGGCATACTGAAACAAGCTCAATACCTGGCGCTGAGTCTCGGTTTTGAGATAAATCAGCAGGTTGCGGCAGCTAATCAGATCTAATTTGGAAAAGGGCGGGTCGCCCAGCAGATTCTGTTCGGCAAAGATAACCATCTCTCTAATTTCAGTCTTGATCCGGTAGGTGTGCTCCTTTTTTATAAAGTACTGCGTGAGGTACGTCTCGGGTACATCGGCCACAATTGCGGCGGGATATTCGCCGATGCGAGCCTGATCGATCATTTTCGCGTTGACATCCGTGGCAAAAATCTCAACCTTGAGCGCCGGCAGCCGCTCCTGTTGGTAGTTGTGAATCAGCATAGCCAGGCTGTAGGCTTCTTCGCCGGTGGAACAGCCGGGCACCCAAACCCGCAGCGGTCGGTCCACAGAGCGCTGAGCAAACAGAGCCGGCAGCACCTCGTTTTTGATGACTTCAAACGCGGCCGGCTCTCTAAAAAATTGGGTGACGCTGATCAAAATTTCCTGATGAAGTTCGGCCAGCTCTTCGCGATTGTGGCGCAAGAATTCGACGTAATCGACCAAACTATTCAATTGGTGAACGGCTACCCGTTTGGCGATGCGGCGTGAGAGGGTGCTGGGCCGGTAGCGGCTAAAGTTGAGTCCGGTTTCGGCCCGCAGCAGCAAAAATATTTTATTGAGATCGTCCAGTTGCTTCTCATCAAAGTCGGCTTCTTCAGCTCGAAAATCGATCTTCTGCACGTAATCGACCAACGCCGGCGGCATCTCGGCCGGATCGTGAACAAGATCGACCAGGCCGGTGTCGATGGCGCTGCGAGGCATACCGCTGTATTCAGCGCTGTCGGGGGTTTGAGCCGCCACCAGGCCGCCTTGTTCGGCAATGGCTTTTAGCCCCACGGTGCCGTCGGTGCCGGTACCCGATAGGATAACGCAAACGGCTTTGACCCCTTGGTCATCGGCCAGATGGCGAAAAAAGCTATCGATAGCCATTGACGGTTCTTTTTTGGTCAGTTTGAGAAGCTGCAAACGGCCATTAAGAATGCCCAGTTCGTAATCGGGCGGGATGACATAGATATGATTAGGGGCTACCGGCATACCGTCTTCAATTTGGCTAACCGGCATGGCGGTATAGTGTTGAAGCAGTTCACTTAAATTACTTTTATGGTGGGGCATCAAATGCATAACCACCACAAAGGCCATGCCGGTATCGGGCGGCGTGTTTTTGAAAAAAGTTTCTAAGGCGGCCAAGCCTCCGGCTGAAGCGCCCAAGCCTACGATAATGGGAGTTTGTTTGTTTGTTTGTTTGTTTGTTTGTTTGTTTGGTGGTTGGTTTTTTTGTTGGTGGGGCGTCGACGGTTTCACCGGGGGTATCGGTGGGTTCCGGTGTGGGTTGGTTTTCATCTGAGTCGTAATTATCCGCTGGGGTCGAGTCTTTCTTTTGTTGAGACACAGGTAGCTCTCCTTGGGCAGGGTTAGCGCAATTCCATTGATTAATGGAATAATAACCTTTTGATGTTTCAGTGGGGTGATGGTAGAAGATGTTACGAATTGACACGCCTTGCTTGATCTGACACTTAGCGTTTGATCCCACCCTTATTATAGCACGGTTCGGGAGGGTGTGCTATTTAACGACGTGGGAAAACCAAGACCGAATAGCATGGGGAAATGAGGGTTTAATTGACGATATCTTTGGCGTCCCCAGCAATTTGTCCCACGGCCATCACCCGGCGATTAATCGACCGGGCTAGTATACCGCACCCGTTCAAACGGGTTAAATGCGATGGCGGTTAGCCTAACTGCTCTAATTCACGACGCCAATCTTCATCCTCAACAGCGTAGACGGCTTTAGGCTCCTGTATTAATTCCACCCCTTTTCCGTTAACGCGTTCTAATATGGGAATGGTGGTTTTCGCGGCATGATGTTGTTTCTGTTTTTCTACATAGGCAACATAATTGGGTAAACGTTTGCCATCAAACGAAAAGGCACCATATTCGTTCTGCCAGAAGAAGGAAGGATATTCGGGATAGCCTTTGTTAAATTTGGTCGAGGCAACGGCTTTAATTTGCCCCACAAATGTAGCTACCGCTATCTTGGGTGGAATTGTGGCGACCAGATGGACATGATCGTCAACACCATTTAGAGCAAATACAATAGCCCCCAGACCTATAGCTTTCGTCCTAAGCGATTCGTGGATAATCGGCTCCACTTGAGGGGTTAGGAGCGGAGCACGGTTTTTGGTTGTCCAGACAAGATGATAGAAAAGTTGGTAATAAGGCATTGGTTTACTCTCGAATAATGGTTTATGGCACAGCTTGTATGTCGAGGGTTAAAGATAATCCCCGACAACCAGAAGTCCAATTCATTGGACGCCGTTTCGTAGCCCGGCTCATTTATGACCGGGCGTTTTCCGTTCCCGACAGCATCTTGGACACCCCTATCAGATCGTCCCACTCAGATCACCCGGCGATAAATCGGCGGGGTTAGTATACGGCACCGGTTGAAACGGGTTAAACCGCTGACAAAGTAGTCCGAACCCATTATCCCATATAACACGCCCAGTTACAACACAGCCTACAAATTAACCAAGCAAAATATCTGTGCGTGGGATAGTCATAACTGCTTCTGAACAAAAGAGAGGCTGCATTTGATGCATACAATCCCCCAGCGCTGCCACATACGTCGAATTCGATAAACACAAGCCTCCGCCACTGCCGAAGACGCTGCGGCTGATAAATAGAGGTGTTCGGCGCTGTCGGGGCCGATGCAGCCGCGAAATTGAGGTGTTCCGACTTGCCGGACAAGGATGAATCCGCTGAATATAAAGCATCTTTGTTGTCATTCGTGCATCTTACGTTGGAAGACTTAGATCAGTGTTGTCATTCGTGCATCTTACGTTGGAAGACTTAGATCAGCGTTGTCATTAATGCATCTTACATTGGAAGAGTTCAATCAGCGTTGTCATTGATGCATCTTACGTTGGAAGAGTTCAATCAGCGTTGTCATTAATGCATCTTACGTTGGAAGAGTTAAATCAGCGTTGTCACGAAGGGGATTTACAAGGAAAATCTTGCCTTTTTCGTTGAAAATACGTCTCTGCCGGTGGAAAAAGCGGACATGGGGCGGGCGGAGATTTTCATATACCAAAAAATTTACGCGCAGGTAGACATATTATTAAAGATCGGTATACTGGTTTAAGGAGAGGTTAACAAACTACATGAACTTCGATATCTAACACACTTACAGCTAGGAGTTACCTCGCCATGAAAATTCATCTTACTGACCAAAGTGGCTTTCAAGTTTATTTCCCCGATTCCCAAAAGCGGCCACAGGTCATCGATCTGGGCAAGAAGTATATGGCCCACGAACAGACCCTGCCGGTGAAAAAGCAGAATCTGTTCACCCCAATCATTCAAGACCTGCTGCAACAAATCCTGGAGTATGAAAAGAACATTGCTGAAGGTGAGGCCCAACGGGCGGTCGCCTCGGATATGGTGACGAAGCTAGAGGAGCGCTCGAAGCGGTTGGTGGCGTCGATGCTGAAGACGATTGACGCGGCGTTTCCCAATCGACCGGCCAAAGCGCAAGAGTGGGGCTTTGACACCAAAAAGGAAACGGCTAACATTCGAACCCCGCGCAATCAAAAAGAGCGGCTGGCGGTGATGGAAAGCTACATCGCCAAAGAAGAGAGCCGCCCCGAGGAAGAGCGTTTTACAATGCCCGCCCTGGCCGATGTCATCGACAATTACCAAAGTTATAATGCCACCATAAAGAACCGCAACGTGGGGCAATACCAACGCCAAAAATATGTCAACGCCAGTAATGCGTTGGCGAAACAGTTGGGCCAATATTTGCAGTTGGCCGCCGGGGTGATTGTGGGTTACGATTACAAGCTCGAGATTTCGCGCGATCTCCAACACTGGGGCTACAAAGTTATCAAACGCCGGAGCAGCAAAAAGGCGGAGACGAACGACGACGCCCCCGCCAACGGCTCGACCAACGGCAGCGCTGATGACAGCGGCTTGACGGACACAGTGTCGGACATTACCGATCAATCTGCATAACTTATGCAAAGAGGTCACTCAGGTCGGGTTGTGAAACCCGACCTGAGTGACCGAGAGAGGTTTGGTCTCGTTCCTAGACCCACACTACATTACTGATTATCAATGTCAATTGACCGAATCCATAGTGCCAGGTGCAGAACCGGCATCCTCTGAGTCAATATCCTCCTCATCCATATCTTCAAAAACCCGCAGGGAAGTACTCTTGGTTTCATTTGTTTTCGTAAAAGTGGCCGGTGCGGGACCCGCACTTTCAGCGCTAAGTCTGGCGGCAACCTGTAACAACTCGGGTGGTGGCACAGCGTTTACCGAAGCTTCAGGTTCTATGGCGACCTGAGGCGTAATTTCAGTTATAACCTGTGGGGTAGCTGAGGCTTTTGTTAACTCTATATCGCTAATTTCTATGATTATACGCATATTTTCAAACTCCTAATTAGGATAACACCGCGTAGCGTCCCTCAAAACTTACGGTGTGTGAGGTTAAGTTTTTAACAGTAATCCAGTATGTGCATTGACTTGAATTTGCCCGTTCAACAGCAACATCCCAATCAAGCTGTGGAGCTCCACTGCGTGGCGAAGTGGGCATTAAATACCAGACAACGTGCAAATTAGCCGACCACCCCCAGGTAAACCACCGATGCGTTGCCCCCGGTGCTATTGTCCCTCTCCATTGTACCCCTGTTATCATAGCTTATTACCTCCAATACGATTGCATTACCGCTTAAGAATATCATAGCGACCTTCAAATTTAACCGGATCCGATGTCAGGTTTCTGACTGTGATCCAATACGTACACATTGTAGCACTAGCACGTTCAACTTGAACAGTCCAACTCAACTGTGGTCCACCGGGGCACGGCGTTGATGGCATGATAGTCCAGAAAACATGCCATGCTGCCGGCCAACTGTGGGTAAACCAGCGAACAGTTTTGCTGGGACCAATGGTTCCATACCACTGGGTACCGCTCGGTTTAGTAAGACAATTGAAATAGGGCGGCGGTCCACTAGAACTTGCAGAACGCAGTTTCAGACGATTTCGATATGTTGTCAACACCGCCTTAGTTTGTGAATAGGTGGGATCGTGTTGGACTGAACCACTGTAAGACCTGTAAAAGACAGAGGCATCTGTAGATACAGTCGTTGCAGAAGAATCGCCTTGCACACCAACCCAGGTTGACTGCTCTACAGGCCCATCGAATAGTGACGGATCAATGACAAAGGTCCGTGTACCGGAGCTAGTGCTAACAGGCACCGTAGGCGCGACATGCCACCCCCATCGAACATAGCACGAGGGGTTGTTGGAGGTATCGACGCGTAGATTGCCATAAATCCAAACTTTGCGTGGACTAACACCATCCGCAATTATGAGACGGCACATTTCATGCGCTCGTCCCCAGCAACCATCATCGGGATACAAAAAGGGGATACAAGGAGACGGGGCACTGGCTGGGCAACAGAGCTGGCGATTGACCAGGTTGAAGAGATCTCTGGCTCTTTGCAGTGTAATTGCCATTACTTCTGCCCCCCTTCTACTGTGCCCCCAATGGGTCTGACATCAATAATATCATTTTCATCCGACTCTGTCACAAGCACATGCGTGCCCTTTTTTTGTGCGTCCTGCAAGATTTCCCGTAACTTTTGGAAATTATTATGGCTGCCCCGCAGAAAGTGCTTAGCATGAGATATGATCAGTTCCACCTCAACGTCTTTACCTTCACCTGTCGGACGAATTTCCCCAACAGTTACCGTTATCGGAATAAGTATCTCCTCAATGACATTAGTCTCAGGGTCAATTTCAACATAAGCCGGTTGATTTTCCTGAGCCAGTGACTCGAGCACTTCCGCCCATACAGTTGATCTAGATTGGCTCATATCCAAAAAGCTGGATTGACCCTCGAAAAAAGTCACCACAAGAAATTGAGCAGGTACTGTACCTTGTTCCACAGCCGCAGCCGCAGCCGACGTTGGTGTAGATATACTTTGAATACCATCAACAATCACATTCGGGTTAGGCATACTTGTTTGCTCCTTTTGCCTCTCAACAACTACAGTCGTCGTACCTTCATTTATTCCAGAAGGTGGGACCTTTTTTACCTTAGAACTCTCATTACAACCTCCTAAAAAGATGTAAAGCGTCATCAACCCAAGCAAGAGGTATCCTACTGAATTGGTTTTCAGGAAACGACGTATGACGAGCATTATTGATTTATTGATTTCCTTGAGTGATATCGTCATCCACCTCTTGGACATGTGACACCATCTGCTTTCGGCCAATGCACTATGAAGAAGCCTCTCATATCCTACAACAATAGATATGGAACTATTATTTTCCCACTTTAAATAATTATAGGCATCACCTCACTTCTATATAGCAATATGAGATAGAAGATGAGATTCTAAAGAGATTAGATTTAGGTGGAACTTGGTGGAGGAGCGGCAAATAGCTTGCGGAATAGAGATCAAATATGGGGGGCAGTAGACGTAAATCATTATATCATAAAAATGGCGCTTAGAAGTTTAAAATTTTTTAAACGTTAGAGATGTTGCGTAGGAGTAAGAGCAGGCGGTTTTATTCTTAACCTTGCTCTCTACTCCATATATACCTAACTCCCCTAAAATTTCTTCAATTGATTAAAGCAAAGTTCCCCCTTCGGCCACGCCGGGTTTGGCGATAGCGTTAATACGGTCTAGCGTGGCCGGGTCGAGTTCGATTGCAGCGGCGGTTGTGGCTTCAAATTGTCCCAACCGGACACCGTTTCAGGCGTAGTGTCACAGGGATTTCTCCGCTGCGCTGCGAAATGACATAAGACGCATCACTTTCCGAACTCAGCAAAACACGATGCCAGGCATCGTCCTTACTTCTTCTTACTCCCTTATCCAGCCTAAAATTTCTTCAAATGTTCATTCCACCCGCTGATAACCCTTTCTTCGGGGCTATCGGCAGCGAGACGCAGGCCGAAAATGGTACTGAGGGCCTTGAGCGTTGTCTGAGCGGCCTCGACGTTTTGGCCGGTGGCGGCAGCAGTGGCGATGTCGTCGGCGAGCTGCGCTAGGGCGGTCAGGGCGGCGGGCGTGTCGAGGTCATTGTCCATCGCGCTGATGATAGCGGCTTCGGCGGTTGAGGCATCGAAGGCAGGGCCGGTGCCGCCGGACGCGGTTGCTGCGGACAGCAGTTTTTGCGCGTGCTGTTCGGCCAGGGCCAGGGCGTCCTCGTCGTGGCTCCAGATGTCGCGATAGTGGTAGCCGGCCAAGTAAAGGCGCAGGGCGTCGGGTGACCATGTTTTGAGCAGGTCGCGGGCCATGACCAGGTTGCCTAACGACTTGCTCATCTTTTCGCCGTCGTGATGGACCATCGCGGTGTGCATCCAAAAGCGAACGAACGGTTTTTCGCCGGTTGCGGCTTCGGATTGGGCGATCTCGCTTTCGTGGTGGGGGAAGATGAGGTCGCTGCCGCCGCCGTGGATGTCGATGGTGTTGCCGAGCAGACTGGCCGACATGGTCGAGCATTCGATGTGCCAGCCGGGCCGGCCTTTTCCCCACGGGCTGTCCCAGTAGGGTTCGCCGGGAGCGTAGGCTTGCCACAGCACGAAATCAAGCGGAGCTTGTTTGTGGGGATCATCCGGGCGGTTGCCGCGCTCGTTGGCGACGGCCAGCATCTCCTCTTTCGGAATGCGGCTGAGTTTGCCGAACTCCGGCCAGGCGGCGATATGGAAATAGACGCTGCCGCCCGACTCGTAGGCTACGCCTTTTTCAATCAACTCCTCGACGATAGCGATCATCGGGGCGATCACTTCGGTCGCGCGCGGAAAATACTCGGGCGGGCGTAGGTTGAGGGTTTGCAGATCTTCAATAAAGTGGCGGGTCCAGCGGTTGCCGACATCGAGCCAATCGCCCTCAACCTCTTTGGCTTTGCGCAGGATGTCGTCATCAATGTCGGTGACGTTTTGCACGTATTTGACGTCGTGCTGTTTGTACTCTAAGTAGCGGATCAGCACATCAAATGTAGTGTAGGTAAAGGCGTGGCCCAGGTGGGTGGTATCGTAGGGGGTGATGCCACAGACGTATATAGAAACGGCGTCGTTGCCGGGTGTGAAATTCTCGATGGATTGGCTCAGTGCGTTGTATAGTTTCATTGTTCCTCTTGGGTGTTTGGTGTTTAGATATCAAGTATGCTTAGATCAAAATAAGGCTAAGGCTGAGGCTAAGGCTGAGAATAACGAATGCACAGTGAACCACCGCCGCTCAAGAAATCGGCTCGTTTTCTTTTTCTTAGCCTTCGCCCCTTCGACTAAGCTCAGGGCAGGCTTAGCCTCAGCCTTGTTAATTACAAAAGTTGTCTTACGAACAAATCACTTGTTTAGCTATCAGCCGGTGGACTGAACAGCTTCTTCACCTCAGGTTTGGTGACTTTGCCCATAGCGTTGCGCGGTAAATCTTCGACCGGCTGCATGTGGCTGGGGACTTTGTAGGGGGCAAGGCGCTCTTTGGCCCAATCGCGCAATTCTTCGAGCGTTAACTCGCGGTCGTGCTTGAAGACGATGGCGACGCAGACGCTTTCGCCCCACTTATCATCCGGTACGCCGACCACGGCGCACTCTTGGATATTGGGGTGGGTCCGCAATGTCTCTTCAATTTCCAGGGCCGATACTTTGTAGCCGCCGGTTTTAATGATGTCGACCGAGTTGCGGCCTAAAATACGATAGATGCCGTTTTCGCGCAGGGCGGTATCGCCGGTTTGGAACCAACCGTCTTGAAAGGCTTCGGCGGTAGCTTCCGGTCGCCGCCAATATTCCATGAAGACGTTGGGGCCTTTGACTTGAATCTCGCCCGGTATGCTGTCTTCGGTTACAACCTGACCTTGATCATCGACCAGCCGGATGTCAACAGCGGGCAGCGGTGCGCCCACAAAGCCGGGAACGCGTTCGCCATCGAGAGGGTTCGAAAGGGCCATGCCGATTTCGGTCATCCCATAACGCTCCAGCAGACGCTGGCCGCTGATGCCCTCCCATTGTTCGAGTACGCTAACCGGCAGCGCCGCCGATCCGGAAACCATCAGCCGGAACTTGGCGCAGGCTTCTGCCATTGCCTCTTTTTCTTCGGGCGAAGCTGCTTCCCAGGCGGCGATGAGGCGATTGTAAATCGTCGGCACGGCCATAAAGAGCGTCAGGTCGCTGTCGATGAAACGCTGCCAGACGTCATCGGCCTTGAAGCCGGGCAACATCTCGCACACGGCTCCCGACCAGAGAGCGCAGGTTAGCACGTTGATGATGCCGTGGGTATGGTGTAGAGGCAGCACGTGCAGGATGTGATCATCCTGCCGCCAGCCCCAGGCGGAAATGAGGGCGGTGACCTGGGCCTGGATATTGTCGTGGGTTGAGACGACGCCTTTGGGTTTGCCGGTGGTGCCGCTGGTATACAGGATCATCGCTCGACGGCTGGAGTCAATCGTTGGCAACTCGGTCGGCGGGGTGGCGAGCAGATCGGTGGTTAGAATAAATTTACGGTTCAGATCTTCCGTGACGGGGCGCAGGCGCTCCTCATATTGCGGATGGGCGACCACGATGGCCGCATCGGAGTCGGTGATGGTGTATTCCAGTTCGGGCCGGGGGTGGGATACCGCCAGCGGAACAGCAATGCCGCCCGCTCGCCAAATGCCCCACTGCGTGGCGACATAGTCAAAGCCGGGCGGCACCAGGAACGCGACGCGCGTTTCTTCCAAATCTGCCGCGCCATCGAGCAAAGTGGCTCCGACACGACCAGAAGCATCAAGAAGCTGTTGGTAGGTAAAGTCGCCTTCTGAGGCAAAAACGGCTTTTCGGTCGGCAAAACCGGCAGCACGTTCGAAGAGTTGGACGGTATTGGTGTTGGTCATAATGTTCTCCCATAGTGATAAAGTCGCGATAGTGTTAACTCAAGGTGCTATTGAGGAAAGCGGGGTAAGGGGTAGGTAGTAGGGATTAAGGGGAGAAAAATTCCGCTCTGTTCCTTACGGCTTGATCCTTACTGGCTGGGTACCGCGGCAACTTGAGTTCTCATCAAAATTGGTTACGGCGGAGGGTACTCGAAGACAAGTTGAATGTCAAACTTAAAAATTTGGCTGAACGGTATTCGCTATTATAATTCAACCATAAGAACTAGAAGGAGTACAGCTATGAGTGATGAAAGCACTATCATAAGAATTCGACGACGCGACCGCACAATGGTTTTCCCGGTGAATGAGCGAGACAAATTGCGCGAACTGTTAAAAGACCGCATTTGGTGGGATCGCCGCAGCAATCGCTGGGCCGGTCGCGGCGATGTGGATGAATTAAAAGAGATTTTAGAAGAAGCCGGCTATACGGTTAAAGTAACCGGGGCCGGATAACGGCAGACGTCAAGAACAAAAAAAATCCGAGGCACGTTGCCCCGGATTTTTTCTTGGCAAGAATAATGAATTTTATTCTTCGTCGTCTCGTTTGGAGGCGGTAAGAACTTCCGGCTCGGCGCTGGTGACCATTTCTTCCTCGCCCTCTTCTTCTTCTTCGATAATGCGAGGCGGTTCTACCTTGGCTACCATTGATTCCGGTTCGGATAAAATCGTGATATTATCCGGCAGCGTCAGATCAGACACCGTAATCGTGTCATTGAGTTCTTTTAACGACTCAACGCTCACTTCAACTGAAGAAATAAGATCGGACGGCAGACATTCAATTTCAATTTCATCCAATCCCTGGGTCAAGACACCGCCATGCTCTTCCACGGCAGGCGCTTCGCCGATGAGGGCAACAGGGACATGAGCAACCACTTTTTCGTCCATTTTTACTGCATAAAAATCGACGTGAATATAATTGCGTCTAATGACATCGCGCTGAATATCACGAGCCAGGGTCATAACCGAACTACCACTACCAATTTTCAAGGAAACCAGTTGGTGCGTACCGGCTTCATCTAAGACTTTGGTTAAAGCTTTTTCTTCAATTTGCAACGGTGTTGACTCAACTTCTCTCCCGTATAAAATAACGGGAACAATACCTTGCTGCCGCAGGTATTTTACATGTCGACCTTTTACTTCACGAGGTTCTGCTGTTAATTCTAAGGCATCCATAAGTGCTACTCCTTTATTGCGAATATCTCAGGCGGCTCCTCATCAGCCGCGCTTTATTGACAGACGGTTCATCACGAGACAAATAAAAATCGCCTTACGCTAGAATACGTGGCGATTTGTAGTATAAATACTACTGACTATAACTTTCTAATTTTAATGATGATTAGTCTTTTCGTCAAATTCAATAAGAAGGTGCTTAAAAATGAATAAAGCAGCCAAAAACAGCCTCATCGCTGTTGAAGATGCTCTTGACGCGATTTTAGAAAAAATAATGCCGGTAGCAACCGAAGCGGTTCCGTTGAATCGCTGCTTTGGCCGGGTTCTGGCCGAGCCGATTGTTTCGACCATCAATGTGCCACCGTTTGCCAACTCGGCTATGGATGGTTACGCTCTTGTGGCCAACGATGTTAAAAACGCGGCGCTCGATAGCCCTATTGCACTGACCGTGGTTGATAACATACCGGCCGGCGTTACACCGAAAAAAACTATTATTTCGCACACTTGTGCCCGGATTATGACCGGTGCGCCTATGCCCGCAGGGGCAACAGCGGTGGTTCGTTTTGAAGAAACGAGCGAACAGATTTCAACATTCGACGTTCCCGAAGGTGAAGTCCTTATCTACAACGGGATTTTAGAAGGTGATAATGTTCGATTGGCCGGTGAAGATATTCAGACGGGGCAAACAGTGCTGAATGTTGGTCATCGGCTCCGGCCCCAAGATGTCGGCGTGCTGGCTGCCATTGGACAGGCGACCGTTACGGTTTATCGCAAACCGCGCGTGGCTATTTTAGCAACGGGTGATGAGCTGGTCGATGTCGATGAGCCGATTACGCCGGGCAAGATTCGCAACTCGAACGAATATGTGCAGGCGGCGATGGTCGAAAAATATGGGGCGGAAGCCATCACGTTGGGTATTGCGCGTGATAACGTAGCCGATTTGACGGCCAAAATTCAAGCCGGATTAGAGCAGAATGTCGATCTTTTTCTGACCTCAGCCGGAGTCTCAATAGGCGATTTTGATATGGTCAAGACTGTACTGGCCGCCGAGGGGGAGGTACAGTTTTGGCAGGTGGGTATCAAACCGGGGAAACCGTTAGCCTTCGGACAGCTTCACGCATCCGACAAATTGGTACCGCTCATTGGCCTGCCCGGTAATCCGGTGGCGGCGATGGTCGCGTTCGAGGTTTTTGCTCGTCCGGCTATCCTCAAACTGGGTGGGCGATTGTCGTGGGAAAAGAGCTCGGTAATTGCTAATTTGGATGAAGATGTAACGAACAGCGGGCGACGCCACTTTATGCGGGCTTTTGTTTACCCTACCCCCGACGGTTATCGCGTAACAACGCGCAGTAGCGGGGTGCAGGTGCAAGGCTCGGGCATTTTAACCTCAATGGTCTGGGCCAACGGGCTGGTCGTTGTGCCGGAAAACACGCGGCATTTGTCGTCTGGTGCGCCAGTTGAAGTCTGGATTCTTGACTGAGAGTCTCGATTTCGCTAAACTCTCATGTCAAATTTAGAACTTTCATGTAAAAATTTATCATCACACCCACCTTATAGTTAGGAGCAGTAGATTCAATTTTCGAGGAGCCGGCATCTGAGGATGCCTCACTCCTCAAATTTTGATCTACTGAGGCTATATAACGTGTTTTGATCAGAGATTGAATTCAATTTATATAGGTGAAATTAACTATGACAAAAAGCAGGAAAACAAGCAGGAGACGTGTTCAGCCAGAAAAGAGTTCGGGTATCTCGCCGGTAATGATCGGTGCGGTTGTGGCCGGGGTTATTTTAATTGTGGCAGGCTTAATCTATTTGGGAAATCAAGGCGGAGAGCCTCCCACCGTTGACTTAGCCGATTTCCCAACTATGGGAGATCCGGATGCTCCGGTAACGATGGTAGAATATTCCGACTTTGGCTGTCCTCACTGCCAGGCTTTTAACGCGGAAAAATTTGAGCAACTAAAAACCGAGTATATCGATAGCGGTCAAATCAAGTATGTTGTCCATCCTTATTACCTGGGTAATCCTCAAATTGGTTTGGCCACTCAGGCAGCCTGGTGCGCCCACGATCAAGGCGGCTTTTTTGAGTTCCAACACGCGATGTTTGAACAGCAAGGTCAGATTGAATACACAACAGACGCCTTTGCCGGCTTAGCTACCGAACTTGGTCTCGATGGGGATGCTTTGGCCCAATGCGTGAGCGATGGAACACACAGCAGCGATGTTGAGAGCGCCCGGCAGGCGGCTACGCGACGTGGTGTCAACTCTACGCCGACCTTTTTTGTTAACAACCAGCGTATTGAAGGCAATGTACCTATCTCGCAATTTGAGAGTGTTATCAATCAAGAAGTGGCTTTTGCTGAATAAGGGTTTTTACATATAACGGCAAAACAGAGGTAGGTGTAAATTTAGCAAGCGCTTTTGTTCCGACAAAGTGCAATGACGCCAATTTTTAAATCTAAATCGAGCCAGGGAGATCCCTGGCTCATTTTATACGGTAACCAAGTTGAGGAAACGTATGTCAAAACAATCTGTAGATATTCTTTTAACAAACGGCTGGCTGGTGACGATGGACAGCCAAATGAATATTTATCCTGATGGCGCTATCGCTGTTAAAGATGACCTTATCGAGGCCGTTGGTCCGTCATCTGAAATAGAGGCTGCTTACAAAGCAAAAACCGTCATCAATTGTAAAAATTGTATTATTAGTCCCGGACTGATCAACGCCCACACCCACGCGCCGATGACGCTGCTGCGCGGTCTGGCCGATGACCTACGCCTGGATGTTTGGCTGTATGGCTATATGATGCCGGTTGAGCGAGAATTTGTTGGGAACAATTTCTGCTATATCGGCACCATGTTGGCCTGTGCCGAGATGATCCGCTCCGGCATCACCACGTTTAACGACATGTATTACCACGAGTCGGAGGTTGCGCGTGCAACGTCCGAAGCCGGAATGCGGGCTATATTGGGGCAGACTATTCTCAAATTTCCTTCACCCGATGCTACAAACTATGATGAAAGCATTGAATACTGCCGCAACTTTATTGAAGAGTGGCTTAACCATCCGCTTATCATCCCTTCAGTGGCTCCACACGCTCCCTATACCGCTACGCCTGATATGCTTAAAATTTGTGTTGCCTTAGCCACCGAGTATGATGTGCCACTCCATATTCATGTGGCCGAAACAGCTTTGGAGCAGAAGAACAGCCTTGCTGCTTATAACACCACCGTGGTTCCGTGGCTTGATCAATACAATTTGTTCGATGCCAAGGTTATCGCCGCCCATTGTGTCCATTTGCAAGAAAATGAAATGTACATGATGCACAATCACCAAGCCGGCATAGCGCACTGCCCCAGCAGCAATTTAAAGCTGGCCAGCGGCGTAGCACCGGTGCAAAAAATGGTTGACATGGGTTTGCACGTTGGTATCGGCACCGATGGCCCGGCATCCAATAACGATTTGGATATGTTCGAAGAAACACGGCTAGCAGCCTTTCTACAAAAGGGCGTTTTTAACGATCCGACGCTGCTATCGGCCAAACAGGCCTGGGCCTTGGCTACCATCGAAGGGGCACGTGCCCTGCACATCAGCCATTTAACCGGCTCCATCGAACCGGGCAAACGGGCCGATATTACCGTTGTCAGCGCTAATAACACCCATCAGCTTCCCCGATTCGCTCGCGATCCGGAAGGGGTCTATGCGCAATTGGTCTATGCTACCAAAGCCACCGACGTACGCGATGTGTTGGTTAACGGGCGGCTTCTGATGCAAAACAAAAAACTGCTGACTATCGACGAAAAATATGTTATTAAAGAAGCCCAAAAGATCGCCAAGCGCATCGATGCCTTCCTGGCCGCGCGTGAGGGCAATCTTATGTCCAAAATTCTGGCGATTAGTGCCGACTTCATTCCCCAAGAAACCTTTGAAGTCCAGGTCAAAGTCGGCTTGCCGGAGATGATCGATCTGACCCACATGCTTAAGGAAGCCGGCCTATCGCCCTTCCGTCCATCGATTCGAGAGCAGTACGATACATATTTCTTTTTCGATACCCCGGAAATTGGTCGGCTGCGCTTCAGAGAAGATCGGCTGAAAGATGATGACGGTAATCTTAGAGAAACGTTTTATCGGATGACTTTGATGGGGCCAACGAATGAAAAAGAGTTTGAGAACTCTGTGCTATTAACGCGAGCACGCTATACCGCCTCAACCTATCACAGCTTGCGATTTAATCGCGAGTATTACAAGCCGGTTTCTGAACGAGAGGTGATTAAAAAGCGTCATCGCTGCCACGTAATCTACAAAGAAACCGATTTTGATATCAACTTGGATCACCTTGAGGGTAAAGAAGACAATAACGTGTACTTCGAGATTAAAAGCCGAACCTGGTCGGCTAAGGATGCTTTGTACAAGGCAGAGTTAATTGGCGAACTTTTAGAGAAACTTCACTTTAAAGAGGAAGATCAATTTAAAGCAGAGTATGTGGACATTGTAGAGTCGACGTAACCGCCGGAAGTGAGCCTATCTTTGCAAATCCGCAGCTACCAGGCGAAACCTTTTACCACGGAGGACACGTGAATAAACACGAGGCTCACTATGTGCTTAGTGTATCCTCTGTGTCTTCTGTGGTTTATTTAACATGACTTACGTGGTTGCCATGTCATCCATTCGACAAGCTCAGGACAGGTTTCGAGGAGGAACGACGAGAAATCCCTGAGAAAATTGTTTGCAAGCAGGTGCTGTAGGGATTTCTCCGCCTTTGGCTACGAAATGACATTAGTAGGTGTCGAGTGCGTAACTCATATTACCATAAACAATTGCCAAATTTAAAATAGCTGCTATCATGCTGCATCAGGAGTGTGATCATGGCACTAAGATTAATTGAAAGCGGTGAATACATCGTATTCGACGACAAAACTGAATTAATTTTGGGGCGGGTTCACGACGGCGATATTCCCGATATCGATTTGGAGCCACATGATGGCAAAAAGGCGGGGGTATCTCGTCGGCATGGCCGAATAACGTTGCAAGAAGGGCAATGGTATATCGAGGATTTGAACAGTACCAATGGCACTTTCGTAAACGGTATTCAGCTTGCTCCCAACGAACCAACGCCCATAAATTCCGGCGATTATCTGCGGCTGGGAACGATGGAACTACAGTTTGGTTCCGATCTGTAGCGGACGCTAACATATACCGACGGTATCACGAAACCTCGCTTCTCACAGCGAGGTTTTTTCTTGAAAATATATTGCGCGAAAACACGCGGCTGGGTATGATAGATGACTTAGGAGTAGGGCGTAAGCCGTTTTTTGACCCCTACTCCTTACTCCCTACTTCTTACTCCCAATTTGAATGTATAAGTGACAACTTGAGATAAATAAAGAAAACGTATGACAACTCATGACAAACAAACCCCAATATCAAAAACTCCCCCTTCAGCCGGAAAAGATGAAACGAGAACTTCTGCTCCACTCTCTCTTACAGCTCGGATAATCCTTATCGTTCTCGGGCTGTTGGCTCCTTTGCTTGTGCTGGAAATAGCGGTGCGAGTGGTAGGATTAGCCCCGCCAGCGCAGCCCAACCCGTCGATTTGGTCAGAGCATCCGCTGTTTGGCTGGTGGCACATTCCCTACAGCGGCGGCACTTTCCATAGCGATTACAACGAATTCGTGGCTGAGGTGAACGTGAATGCGCGCAGCCTACGCGACCGGGAAATCGGGTATGATAATCCCGATAACGCCTTCCGGGTGCTGTCGCTGGCCGACTCGTTTGGTGAGGCGTTGCAAGTTGATCTCGATCAAACCTATCACAAGCAACTCGAGTCGTTGCTGACCCAATCGCTAGAGCAGCCGGTCGAGGTTATCAACGCCGGGGTTGGTGGCTGGGGCACCGATCAGGAGGCCATCTTCTATGTGGCCGAAGGTTTCCGCTACGAGCCGGATGTGGTACTGCTGGCCTTTTTTATTCGCAATGATGCCGTCAATAACTACGGCCCGCTGGAGATCGAACGCAATGGCGGCAGTCAGCAGAAAGCGTTTTTTACGCTCTCACCGACCGGCGAATTGATCCCGCCCCCTGTTCAAGAAGACGTGGCCGAAGCCGAACCGGCGGCCTTGGAGACAAACCCGCAGCAGGTTGCCTCTTTTGATGATGAGGAGGCCAAACCAGCGCTCATTGGGGTGGCCGATACCCTGTGGACGTGGTCGGCACTTTATCGATTTTTCATGCCCTACCTGCGCGATATTCCGCCGGTGGTGCAGCAGCTTGGTCCCAGTGGTATTTTGGGTGGTGAAGCGGTAATTCGTGCCAAACACCCCTCGGTGCCTATCCCATTTTTTGTGTATCAAGACCCGCCCGATGAGCAGTTTGAGGCGGCGTGGTCGCTGACCGAGGCGATTATCTTGCGACTGCGGGCTGCGGTCGCAGAGCGTGGATCGCAGTTGGTAGTGGTTCTGGTCGGCGCACCGGAGCAGCTTTATCCCGATGCTTGGGAGCGCACGCTGGCCGCCAATCCGCAAATGCAGGGCCTCAATCTTGATATTGATGCCCCCAACCGGCGTCTCAACGCCTTTCTCAGCGCCGAGGGCATCGACCATCTTGATTTATTACCTATCTTTCGTGAAGCAGCGGCCCAACCCGAGACGCCACCCTTGCACTTTCGTCACGACCAACACTGGACGCCCGCCGGTCACCGCTTGGCGGCTGATGCAATTCATCAGTTTCTGCAAGATGAGGATGCAACCCATAAATAGCAGCAATTAATGTTTATCGTTTCATTTATTCAGTCTATAGTGTATAATTTTACTTTACTGTTAACTTAGCAACCTAGAAGAAACAATGGATCAAACACACATTCGGAACTTTTGTATCATCGCCCATATCGATCACGGCAAAAGCACGCTGGCTGACCGCATGCTACAGCGCACCGGCACCATCTCCGAACGGGAAATGCAGGAGCAGTTTCTCGACGGGATGGATTTGGAGCGTGAAAAAGGGGTCACCATCAAAGCTTCAGCCGTGCGGATGGCTTATACGGCCAACGACGGCCAGGCGTACCAGCTCAACCTTATTGACACCCCCGGCCACGTTGATTTTACCTATGAAGTCAGCCGTGCCCTGGCCGCGTGCGAAGGCGCGATTTTGGTGGTCGATGCCACCCAGGGCATCCAAGCCCAGACCCTGGCCAATCTTTATTTGGCTCTCGATTACGATTTGGAGATCATTCCGGTCGTTAACAAAGTCGATTTGGCCTCGGCCCGGCCCGATGAAGTGGCTCAGGAAATTGAAGATTTGATCGGCCTTGATGCCGCCGACGTGCTGCCGGTCAGCGCCAAAACCGGCGTGGGCGTCGATGCTTTGCTCGAAAAATTGGTCGAGCGCGTGCCGTCGCCTAAAGGCGACCCCACTGCGCCGCCGCGCGCCTTGATCTTTGATAGCCATTACGATGCCTACAAAGGCGTTATTGCCTATATTCGCGTGGTTGACGGCAAACTCAATAAGAAAGACGATCTCTACTTGATGGCGACCAAGAAGATTGTCGAGCCGTTGGAAGTGGGTATTTTTCAGCCGGGTATGAAACCGATCAATCAAGTAAACACCGGCGAGGTCGGCTATGTGGCGACCGGGTTAAAAACCATTCGTGATGTCCGCGTGGGCGACACCCTCACCTTGCAATCGTTCGTCGAGGAATATGGCACCGATAAAATCAAACGGCTGCCCGGCTACGAACCCATCAAGCCGATGGTCTTTGCCGGCTTCTTCCCGACCGAGTCAGACGATTACACGCTGCTTAAAGACGCGCTGGAAAAGCTGCAACTCAACGATGCCTCGCTCATTTACGAGCCGGAAACCAGCCAGGCACTAGGCTTTGGTTTTCGCGTCGGCTTTTTAGGGCTGTTCCATATGGAAATTATCCAGGAACGGCTGGAGCGTGAGTACGATCTCGATCTGCTGGCCACCGCGCCCAGCGTAGAGTACGAGATTATGCGCAAAGACGGCGAGGTCATTATCATCGACAATCCAGCCGACCTGCCCGACCCCAACCATATCGACACCATTGCCGAACCGTGGATGCACATCAGCATCTACAGCCCCGCCGACTACATCGGCCCGATTATGGAAATCACCACCCGACGGCGTGGCGAATACATCAAAATGGAATATTTGGACGAAACGCGGGTGTTGATGGAATACCTCATCCCGCTTTCGGAAATGATTGTCGATTATTACGACCAACTCAAGAGCGTAACACGCGGTTATGCTTCGCTCGATTATCGCTTTGACAATTACCGGCCCGGCGACCTGGTTAAGCTCGATGTGTTGGTCAATGGTGAGCCGGTCGATGCTCTGAGCATCATCGTTCACCGCGAGCAGAGCTACCCGCGCGGGCAGAAGCTGGTCAGTAAGCTCAAGGATGTTATTCCGCGCCAGATGTTTGTCGTGCCGATCCAGGCGGCCGTGGGTAAAAAAGTTATCAGCCGGGCCAACGTCAAAGCAATGCGTAAAGACGTGCTGGCTAAATGTTATGGTGGCGATATCACCCGTAAGCGCAAGCTGCTTGAAAAGCAGAAAAAAGGTAAAAAACGCATGAAAATGGTCGGCAGCGTCGAAATTCCACAGGAAGCATTCATGACCGTACTGAGTTTGGGCGATGATTAGTCGATTGGTTTGATGGTTTGATGGTGAGAAACCAACCATCCATTTTCAACGGAGTGTAACAGAAGTTCTACAACGGCAGCGAGAGTGAAAACATTAGCCCTCACCCCGTCGCTGATGCGACTCCCCTCTCCCAATTTGGGAGAGGGGTTGGGGGTGAGGGCGGATTTTCAAAGGAGAAACCCGTGCAAGAAAAACTCGATATCCTCAAAGCAAAATTAAAAACCATTCACGATGTCAACTACGCGGCGGCGGTTCTCGGCTGGGATCAGCAAACCTACATGCCGCCGGGAGGGGCGGCTGCCCGGGCCGAGCAGTTGAGCACGCTCAGCAAGATTAGCCATGAACTGTTTACGGCTGATGAAATTGGCGAGCTTTTGTCGGATTTGGCTCAGGCCGGGTTCGATTACGATTCGAACGAAGCCAGTTTGGTTCGGGTGGCCCAACGTGATTACGACCAAGCCCGCAAGCTGCCACCGCAGCTTGTCGAAGAGATGAGCCGGACCTTCTCGATGGGCCAGCAAGTGTGGACGAAGGCTCGGGCTGAGAAAGATTTTTCGCAGTTTCAAGGTGTTCTCACCAAAATTGTCGACTTGAATATTCAGGCTGCCGAGGCGTACGGCTATGAAGAGAGCATTTACGATGCTTTGCTCAACCAATACGAACCGGGCATGAAAGCCTCTGAAGTGCAGAGCGTCTTCGCCACGCTCAAGAGCGCGTTGGTGCCGCTGGTGCAGGCCATTGCTGAAAACAAAGATGCCGTTGATGACTTGGTTTTGCAACAGGAATTCGATGAGCAGACGCAGTGGGATTTTGGTTTGCTGCCGCTGCAAGCCATCGGCTTTGATATGGAGCGGGGGCGGCAGGATAAATCGGCTCATCCTTTCACCACCAGCTTTTCCGTTAATGATGTGCGAATTACCACGCGGCTGCATAAAGAAATGATCGGCTCGGCGCTCTTTGGTACGCTGCACGAAGGTGGCCATGCGCTGTACGAACAAAACAGCGACCAAGCACTGGAAGGAACGCTGTTAGCCGGTGGTACCTCGCTGGGTGTTCATGAATCGCAGTCGCGCTTGTGGGAAAACGTTGTAGGCCGCAGCAAAGCGTTTTGGCAGTTTTACTATCCTAAATTGCAAGATTTTTTCCCGGCTCAGCTCAAATCGGTGAGTCTGGATAGTTTCTACAAGGCCATTAATAAATCTGAGCCGTCTTACGTTCGGGTTGAGGCCGATGAAGTGACCTACAACCTGCATATTTTCTTGCGGTTCGAGCTTGAGCAGTCGCTGTTAAATAAAAGCCTGCGCGTGGCCGATTTACCGGCGGCCTGGAATGCCAAAATGGAAGAGTATTTGGGCATGACCCCGCCCAATGACGCGCTCGGCGTGCTGCAAGATATTCATTGGTCGGGCGGGATGATGGGCTACTTCCCCACCTATACCTTGGGCAATATCTTGTCCTTGCAATTCTATAGCAAAGCTTTGCAAGACATCCCCGATCTGCCGGAACAGTTCAGCAAAGGCGAGTTTGGGGCGCTGCTGGGGTGGTTCAGAGAACACATCCACCGGCACGGTCGAAAATTCACGGCCAACGAGTTGATCGAGCGCGTTACCGGCGATGCCGGCATTAAAGCCGATCCTTACTTGAAGTATATCAAGCAGAAGTATTCCGATATTTATCAATTGTAGTAGCAATCGTATAACACAGTAGAAAACATCCGGGACAGCCTCAGGGCTGTCCCGCGTTATTTATGAGCGTTGTTCCCCCAGAAGCGTGTTTTGCAATGGCACGCAGATTTTCGCAGATGAACACTGATAAAAATCTGCGAAAATCAGTGTTCATCTGCGTCCTATAAAACGGGTTGCACCTCAATAGTTTTATTTAGGAACAAGTCTATTTGCTATGACGAAAAAACCTTTAGTGGTTATTGTTGGCTCTACAGCGGTCGGGAAAACGGCTCTCTCAGTTAGACTGGCGCATGACTTTGATATTGAGATCATCTCCGCCGACTCGCGGCAGATTTATCGAGGGCTTGATATTGGAACGGCAAAAGCAACGCCGGACGAGATTGCTGCCGCACCGCATCATATGATCGATGTTGCCGATCCCGATGAAGTTCTGAGCGTGGCCGATTTTCAAGAAAGCGCTTACGCGGCTATCGATCAAATACATCAGCGGAGCCGACTGCCGACGTTGGTTGGTGGGACGGGCCAGTGGGTTCAGGCTGTGGTTGAAGGTTGGACTATTCCGCGTGTACCGCCGGATCGAGCGTTGCGGGCTGAGCTAGAAGCCGAAGTACAGGCCAAAGGAGGTGAGAGCCTCTACAATAGGTTAGTGGCTGTTGACCCGGTTGCGGCTGAGAAAATTCACCCCAACAATGTGCGCCGCACGATCCGTGCTCTGGAAGTTTACGAAAAAACCGGGACGCCCATTAGTGAGCATCAAGCCAAACGCGCTCCGCATTACCGTGTTTTACAAATCGGATTGACAATGCCGCGCGATCAACTCTACGAGCGCATCGATCGACGGATCGATATGATGATGGAGAAGGGTTTGGTTGAAGAAGTTCGGGGCTTGATGGAGAGCGGTTACGGACTGCATTTACCGGCCATGTCGGGCTTGGGCTACCGGCAGATTGGGCAGTATCTAACCGGCGATGTATCGTTAGAAGAAGCTGTGGCCCTTATAAAAAAAGAAACGCGGCGTTTCGTGCGGCAGCAGTTCAACTGGTTTCGCATGGAAGATGCCCATATCCACTGGTTTATTCTTGAGGCTGCCGGATTGGAGCCGCATTACAAAAAGATTTGTCAGTTGGTTGAGACAGAATTGTTGCTTTCACCAACCGATGAATAATCTGGGGGATAACTCTAGAGGGTTAATTTACGCGCATCAAGATGCGAGTTATCAAGAGGTAACATAAACGTAAAGGTTGTGCCGGTATCTTCGCTGCTTTCAACGGTTATGCTGCCGCCACAAACTCCCACCATGCCCCGCACTATGGCTAAACCTAAGCCGGCCCCGCCATGTTCGCGCGTAAGCGTTCGTTCTATTTGATAAAATCGATCAAAGACTCGGCTAAGCAACTCACGAGGAATAGTAATACCGGTGTTGTTGATTGATATCAACGCCTGATCATCGATAGTTTTGGCCTGAAAGTTGATTTGCCCACCCTGAGGGGTAAATTTTGCCGCATTATGGACGAGATTGACCAAGATTAAATCAAACTTTTCCCGATCTATAATCATTTCCGGAAACTCAGCCGGAATGTCGATGGTGATGTCTAACTGCTTTTCTTTAACCAGAAGTGATATGTCTTGCGTTATTTCTTGCAGCGTTTCTTCTAAATTTACAGAATCATGCGTTACGGAAACGGTGCCGCTCTCAAGGTGCTGAAGATTAAGCATATTATCAATAAGCGACCGCAGTCGCATTGCATTGCGGTTGATGTGCGCAATATAAAGCTGCTGTGCTTCTTCAACTTCGTCTTCTAGCACGGTGGCATAGCCCATGAGAATAGCCAGAGGGGTTCGAAGTTCATGAGCAGCGATATTAATAAATTCGCTTTTCATGTGATCAAGCTGTTGAAGCTGTTTATAGGCCTCCTGAATTTCTGTAAATAACCGGGCATTTTCTAAAGCAATGCTGGCCTGGCCGCATAACACCAGCAAAAACTCACTATCGCCGGCGGCAAAGTGCGTATCTTTTCGCGCTAAAACAAAGGCTCCTAGCTTTGCTTTTTGAGATTTAAGGGGCGTGCTAATAACCGAAACAGCATCCAGTTTATGGAGAATAGGGTAATAGCTTTGCTCAGGGTCGTCAATATTATAAATCAACTGTTGACCTTTTTCGATCGTTTCTTTAGCCAACGCCTTGCAGGCTGTTTTATTCTGGTCCGTGTAATGTGTAACTGGGCAGTCGAAATGAGCTACTAACTCATCCTCTTCGTGCGCAATAAAAAGCGCAGAAAAATTGGCGTTTGTCTCTTTTGCGCCAATTTCCATGAGCTGGTTTAGGAGTTCGTCTTCATTAACAGTCCCCATAAGGCTTTTATTAAGTTCAAAGAGGGGGATGAGTGAGCGGAGGCGGAAATTTTCCTTTTTAAGGCGCTCTTTTTCTAAGGCCTTGGTGACGGCCACATTCAAATCTTTAGGGGTAAATGGTTTTAATATAAATTCATCAATGCCTAACTTAACCGCGTTTATGGCCATATCCATTGTGCTGAAACCGGTCATCGTCACACAAATAATGCCGGGATCAGATTGCTTCAGCGTTTGGGCAATTTCTAATCCACTCATCCCCGGCATTTTGATGTCCGTTAGCAAGAGATCGAAGTGTTCTTGATTAGTTATTTCGATCACTTCGTAACCGCTGTTCGCGGTTCTAACCTCATAGCCTTGCGTTTCAAGTATTCGTTTGCACAAGTCGAGAACATCTTTCTCATCATCAACGATAAGAACTTTTTCTTTAGGCATGAAGAGAATCTCCCAAAAATTCGTCCCTTAAACTTTGCTATTAGGGGTCTAAAAAAATTATACCATTCTCGGTATACCATGTCTAGGTATGAGAGAAAATACGTAGAATTTGTTTGAAGTCATGTTAGGAGACAACCTTCTGTGGTTGTCAAAGACAAGTAACGGCTTACTGTATCTATTCCCGAATGGCTTGCCTAATTTGATAAGCTAAGGCTCCGAAACGTTCGGTATACTCAATATCAGGCGGGCGCGGGCGTGGCAAATCAATGTGGAAATCTGCGGCTATAATAGCCGGTCGGGGACTGAGTACGAGGACCCGATCGGCTAGCAAAACTGCTTCATGGATATTATGGGTTACCATAATGGCGGTGAGTTGCTGCGTTTGCCACAAGCGCAGGATCTCACGGTTGAGTCGCTCGCGCGTGAGAGCGTCGAGGGCCCCGAACGGCTCATCAAGCAAAAGAATGCGCGGCTGCTGAATTAAGGCCCGGGCCAACGCAACACGCTGCTCCATGCCTCCGGACAACTCTTTAGGGTGGGATTGAGCGAAATCACTCAACCCCACCAATTGTAATACTTTTCGAGCTTTTTCAGCAGCCTCTTGACGGGATGTTCCCTCAATTTGAAGGGGTAATATGACATTTTCTAAAACCGTTCGCCACGGCATCAGATTAGGCTTTTGAAAGACGATGCTAATTTCCGGAGGCGGTTCCACCAGGGGGCGATCATTGGTTAAAACGGCTCCGGTCGTGGGGAGCAGTAAGCCACCCAGCATTTGCAGCAGCGTTGTTTTGCCGCTGCCGGATGGGCCAACAATACAAACAAACTCACCGGGGGCTACCGAGAAGTTTATATGGTCAATAGCAAGCAAATCACCGTGGGTTGTTTCATACGCTTTCGACAGTGATTTTGCTTGTAAAATAGCTGACGTCATAAAACGTAGAGTTACTCACCCTCAATGAATTCATTGGTGTACAGTTCTTCTACCGTCACTTCCTCTTCGAGTAAGCCGGTCTCTTCCATAAAATCAAGCGATTCTTGCCATGATTCTACGTTTGATACACCAGGTTGGTCGCTGCGCCATAATGCAATGCTGCTCTCTAATACCTGTTGCTGAAGCGGAGCCTCTTCGTCGGTCATTTCGGGGATGACCTCACGTACAATTTCAAAGGCCTCCTCGGGGTTCTCAAGGGTATCGTTTAACCCCTTTAAACTCGCTCGCACCATGCGACGTACTAAGTCCGGATTTTCGGCCATAAGCTGATCGCCAACGATGATACCGTTTGAAACTAAGTCGATGTAGTCGGAAACCTCGATGACATCCACGGCTATGTCTTCATTTTCAAGCTGTAGCGGCTCATTAACGATGTAGACCATCGCTGCATCAACCGTTCCTTGTTGAACAGCCGCCGCTTGCGTAAACCCAATATCTTCTAATGTTAACGCATTTTCATCAAGACCACTGGCCTGAACCAGCGCTTTCCATCCAATAAAATTCGCTCCAAAAAAGCCGGGTAGCCCGATCTTCTTGCCTTCTAGACCACGCAACTCCGTGACACCTTGGTCAGAAGGAATCATTAACGCCACCGGGTAGCGCTGGTACCATTTCATAACATAGGTGATGGGTAAACCTTGTGAGCGGGCCAAAATGACCTGATCGCCGCTGGCCAGCGCAAACTCGCGTTCACCCTGAGCCGCCAGGGCGATAAAGTCATTTTCAAAACCATACTCAATTTCAACTTCAAGCCCTTCTTCCTCGTAAAAGCCTTTACTTTGGGCTACATAAAACGGCGCAAACTGAACATTTGGAATATAACCGGCTCCTAGAACGACCTTTTGTAGTTCGGTCGATTCAGCCGGTTCAACGTCTGTCTCTTGCGGTGTGCTGGTTGCGCAGCCAGCCCCGATAAGCAGAACCATGATGAGTAACATGGGCTTCCACAGCAACTTCATAGATAACGGATCTCCTCTTTTTAGTTATCGCCGCCAGGCCAGCAGCCAGCGCTCAAGCCCGGTTACAATCAAATATAAACTGAGTGATATCGTACCCAATGCAATAAGGGCCGCGAACATGAGGGGGGTGTTAAATAAACCTTTCGATAGGTTGATTAAGTAGCCTAAACCACGATCGGAACCCACAAACTCGCCGACAACGGCTCCAATAACCGAGAGCGTTACGCCAATTTTTAGACCACCTAATAAGACCGGCATAGCCGCCGGAATCTCTAACATAACAAAGGTTTGCCAGCGATTTGCACGCAGTGAATGCATCAGCGTTTTCAACCCTTGATCCACCGAACGGATACCGACAATCGTGTTGACGAGAATGGGGAAAAAGACCACCAGCGCACAGATAAGAATCTTGCTGATTTTGCCTGACCCGAACCAGATAACCAGCAACGGTGCGATAGCGATAGCCGGGACCGACTGCGAAGCGACGATATAAGGCCCGGTTAGCCGTTCCAGCAGCGGGCTTTTAGCCAAAACATAGCCTAAAAGTGTTGCGGTTGACAAACCTAACGTCAATCCTCCCAAAATTTCGAACAGGGTAGTTTGGGTGTGATGCCACAACGTGCCGTCTAACGTTATCTCAGCCAATTCGTTGAATACGCTAACCGGATCGGGCAAGATAAAAGTAGGATAATTGCCAACTTTAGCAATCAACGCCCATAAGCCAATGAGAAGTAGAACACCGCCGGGCAAAGCCAGCATCTCTAAGCGGTATTTTTGACGTCCAACGCTCTTTCGCCCAACGTGCCGATCGAGTGGATGTGTTTGCTGATGAGGTGCAATCTTAATTGTTTGTTGCATAGCGTAACCTGTTATTCTGGTGAATTAGATAGTCTAAAACAAAAATGCCTCGAATGTACATAAACATTCGAGGCAAGGTCATCAAAAATATGAAGCATAAGCTTCAAAACGTGTAACCGCTGTTATTGCTAAAGCGTATGGAACAAGGTTTTTTGTAATTACAAATAAACACGTAACCTTATAGATATTCCTTTAAGGAATGAGCATAACCATTGTTTTGGGTTAAATTTTATAATAAACGGTTATCATAAAAGAATTTTATACCCATTTACTTCTCAATAACCCTGATAAAATGGTAACGTGATCCAACTGCTCATCCTGCCGCTCGATAAGCAATAAACAAAAATCCGAAGTACGTAGACGCACTTCGGAGCGGTTATTTTGGAATCTAAACAGAAAGGGCTATCCCAAAATATTCTGCCTTCTCTCATCCGGACTATACCGTCGGCTTCAGAATTTCACTGAATCGGCGCTAACGGTGCTTGAGAGCACATGGAGGGTTAGCGTTCGCGGGCTTGGCTGCCCTTTACAGCCTCACCGCCGGTCGGGAATTACAGACGCCAAATTTGTCTGTTCACCCTGCCCCGAAGGTATTCATATTTAATTTGTTAAGACGCATTATAGTTACTTACATGGAGTATGTCAAGTTAAAATTTCTTACCTACCTTTTTACAACCCGCCTTCTTCAACCACAAATGTCGCAGTGCCGACAACTTCTCCACCTACCTCTAAGGTGACTTTGTAAGGGCCGGGTTGAAAGCCGCCGCTAGGGCCATAGAAAACCCAGGCAGTGCCCGTTTCCGAGTAGCTGTTGGGCCACACATCCTCGTAAACATCAAGCTCCGTATCGCCCCATGTCCAACGGTGTGCCCATGTTGTCCCGGCTTCGATCTGACCGTAATCGAAAAATAAATAGATGGGATCTTCATTCGGAGCAAAGTACATGCCAACTTGTTCCAATTCATCATCATTCGAAATGGCGTGACCTAACCTTAAGTTGGTGAAAGGACTATTTGGCTCGATAACAGGCGGGCCGGGTGTAGGAATCGGAACCGGTGTTGAGGTTGCCGTCGGTGTGGCCGGAATGGCGGTTGGTGTTGGCTCGGTTGAAGTTGATGCAGTTGACGTTCGCTCAACCAAAACTACCTGAGCCGACTCTTGATCCGGCTGGCTTTCTTGCTGCGCTGCGACATCTCTTCCATCGCCATTATCAACCTGCGGTTGCGCAACATCAACTTGCGGCTGCGCTATGGCTGGTGGTGGCGCGCTGGTACTGGCGTTTGATTGCCAGGCCACCCAGGCCGACACCGTTACAAAGCCGGCCGCCAACAAGAACAATACTAACAGAATCACCAAAATACCCCACAGCCAAGGTTGGCTAAAAATTGAAATAGGTGCTTGTTCCAAACCGGTGAGCTGGGGTTTTACGCTGGTTGTCGCTCGGGCCGGGGCCGAGCCTTCGATGGCGACGGTTAGGGCCCGGGTAAATTCGGCACCGGTGGCATAGCGCAGTTCTAGTCCTTTTGAAAGCATACGGCCAACGGCTTCGCTCAAGGGTATTGAGATATTGGAATTTACGCTGTTCAGCAAGCGGGGTTGTTCATAAGCCTGAGCGTGTAATACGGCTGCTACCTCGCCTGTAAAGGGAGGATAGCCGCTTAGCATTTGGTAGCACAGTACACCCAACGAATACAGATCGGAGTAGCGGCTTGGTCCCTGCCCTTTGACCCGTTCCGGAGCCAGTGTTTCCGGTGCCCCAATAGCATACCCCTGCTTGACCAAGCTTGTCCCGACCATGGCCTGCGTCTGTCCAAAATCGGCCACGGTGACGTGATCGTCCGGCCCGATATAAACCCGTTTGGCCGACAGGTCGCCGTGCATAATCGATTTTTGGTGGGCATAATCCAGCGCCGCCGCGATCTGGCGAGCAATGGTGAGCATTCTTTGTGGAGGGAGTGGCCCTTCCTCTTCTATAATTTTCGATAGGGGCTGGGCGTCGATAAATTCTCGAACAACGTAAAGGGTATCCTCTTCCTGATCGACCTCATAGGTGCGGACAATATTGGGATGTTCCAGCTTGAGCGTTTGGCGCGTTATATCCTTAAAGCGTTGAACAAAAAAGTCATCAAATAAAAATTGAGGGGCAACCACTTTAATAGCGACGGTTTTTTCGTCTTCTTTGCGATGCCCCTGGTATGCAATTGTCAAATCGCCTCGACCTAACTCTTCGTCGAGAACGTAATTTTCAAGTTCAGTGGTTACAGAAACCATTACAATTTCCATTCCTTCTAATAGGGACGAGCCGGCATGCCCAACCAAGTGTTAGCTCGATGATGGACAGAAAACTCGCGCCTAAAATTGTAAATCCTGTAGCGCCGGAATTCCGGCGAGCGATGTTGCTTGCCGAACGGCGTCGATAACAGCTAGCGCAACGGCTTCAGCCGCATATGCCCCAATTAAATTAACATCACCCAACTTGCCCTGCCCGGTTGCCAGCGCAAAAAGCGTATCACCATCGAACATGGTGTGGGCCGGACTAATGGTGCGTGCCAAACCATTATGCGCCATCTGCGCTACTTTATTAAGATGTTCATTTTCCAACGGGGCATTGGTTGCAACAATACCTATAACAGTGTTCCCAGGTCTGATATAGCTACCCGTTGTTTCTTTCATCACTTGCATGGTATTGGCAAAACCGCCATCTGGCAATTTTCGCGCCCCGGCTAAAATTTTTCCGGTTTGCGGGTCGATAACATCGCCAAAACAGTTAAGTGCAATAAGCGCTCCCACAAAAAGACCGGGGCGAACCTCAATTGTTGCCGTGCCGATTCCGGCCTTCATTGCCGCCGCCGGACCGAGAATTTTACCGATAGTAGCCCCGGTGCCCGCGCCGATTGAACCGGACTGAACATCTTGGTGGCCTTTTACCGCATCTTCACATGCAGCATAGCCCATAGCCGCATCGGGGCGTATATCGCTGCTCCCAATCGTCAGGTCGAACAAAACCGCAGCCGGAACAATGGGCACGTAAGCCACTTTGGTGTCGAGACCATATTTTCGTTCGGCCAGCCACTGCATAACGCCATCAGCAGCAGCTAACCCAAAGGCACTACCGCCTGATAATACAATCGCGTTTACTTGTTGAACAAGGTGCATTGGGCCGAGTAAATCGGTTTCGCGCGTGCCTGGCGCGCCGCCGCGCTGATCGACGCCGCATGTGGCACCGGCTGTTGTTAAAATTACGGTACAGCCTGTGACAGCTTCAAAGTTTTGAGCGTGGCCTATCTGAAGGCCGGGAATTTTTAAGAGAGTCATTGTGACCTTAACATTATACGCTGTATGTCTACAATTCCTTTACATCACACCATCAGACTGAATTTTGTAAAGGGGCTATTATATTTTTTTGGTTTTTTATGTCTCAAAAAGCCTACTTTGAAGCATAACACTGATTTTGCGTATTACGTTTTAAAGAAGTAGTAACGTTTTGGACGCCGATGACACAGCACTAAATCGTGGTAAAGAAAAATTTAGACAGGATTAACAGGATTTACCGAATTGTGACAGATAAAATCGTGATAATCCTGTCAATTCTGTCGATCTGCCGTCGTTCTCACGTTTCCACGGTTTAATGTTGTGCTACCTTCTGTCGATTACTGATATTTTCTTGATAACTTGCCATACCGAAGATTATAATGTTATCATGACAAGTATTAACTTTATTATGAACGAGGAGCAGGGTTGTTGTCGGATTTGATACTTATTTTGGGCGGTGCTCGCAGCGGTAAGAGTAGCTACGCCGAAACATTAGCCGCAGAAATGGGGCGGCACGTCCTGTATGTTGCTACCGCCGAGGCTAAGGACGATGATATGACCGCCCGGATTGCGGCTCACCGGCTATCGCGACCGGATCACTGGCAGACGCTGGAAGCTCCCATCCAGGTAGGGGCAGCCCTTAGCCAAGTTGATACCCGGCCCGATGTAATTCTGCTGGACTGCATGACGCTGCTGGTTTCCAATATTTTACTGGCCCACGAAGCGGAACCGGAAGCGGTTATTGAAAGCGCTGTTCAAACCGAAATTAAGGCGCTTATGTCGGCCCAGACGCAGCTTAACGCGCCTCTACTCATTGTCTCCAATGAAGTAGGATTAGGTCTAGTGCCGCCCTATTCACTGGGACGAGTTTATCGCGACATTTTAGGAAGAGCAAATCAGCGTTTAGCCGCTGAAGCGAAGAAAGTGATTTTTATGGTTGCCGGTTTGCCGATGACCATTAAAAAAGAAAGATGAGACGAGAGATATGTTATCACCCAATTTGGCACAGCAATTAAAATCAGCAGGGTTGGAATGGCAGCTCAACAATAACGATTTTTTTCATATTCCCGATCGGGGCTTTGACGACAAAGTGTTTGTAGTCACCGATATGACGGTTTTGGTCGAAGAACTGCACGGGAATTTAGCCGTCACCTTCCACGGCATCGTCGAATGGGCACTCGATCACGTATTGGTGAACGAACTGGTCTGGCTTCCCAGCGAGAGTCAACTGCGTGAGGAGTTGGAAAAAAATCTGGTCGGTGAGCCGGAGCCGTCTTTGACGTTAATCAGTACCGCCGATGGCTATCGCTGCGAGATATGTTTCAAAGAGAAGTTTTTAGCCTTCGAAGGCTTCGGCGTGAGTGATGTTTATGCTACGGCCTTGCTGTATGTGCTAAAAAACAAGTAACTTACGGCGTGATGATGACGTGAACTTCGCCCGGCCCGTGGACGCCCATGGTCAGCGTCATCTCGATGTCGCCGGTCCGACTAGGCCCGGCAATGAAGACCAGATTACTGCCCATTGCGGTAATCTTAGTTTGCTCGGCTAAAAACGCCGGCAGCGACGGATAGATCGTCTGTCGTGACAAAATAGCAATATGCACCGGTGGCAGCAGCGACGCCAGCCGACCTCGATCCGGCCCGCTAATCAAGGCGATGGCTCCGGTATCGGCCAGTGCGCCGTTCGCTCCGGTCAACCCCACCCGCACATTGTCGAGCGCGGCCAACTGCGCGGCGTGCCCCTCCCGTTCAGCGGGTATATAACGCTCTACAACCTCAATTCCCCCTGCCTGCAACGCCTCAGACAGCCGATACGGCTCCAGAGCAGCGCTGCCCCAACTCATAATTTGGCGCGCATCGTGCTTTTCTAAAATAGAGAGAACAATTTCTGCGATACCCTCAGCCTCTTCAACGCGATAGACCTGTCCCGAAAGTGCCGTTAGCTCCTGCTCAAAGCGTTCGACTAATGCCTCAATCGATTGATTCGTGTTGAAACTATACGCCTGAAACGAGCCGGGATGTTGCGGTTCGGCTGCGGGCAGCAAGGCATCGGCCAGGTTGGTGCGGATACGGTTGAGGAATTTATCGCGATGACTCATTCGTCGCGCTCCTCTCGCCAGCGTTGGCTAAACGATTTTTTGGCGAGCGCCGGAAAGTCGCGGCTATCCGTCCAGCCCGAGAGGGAACCGGGCAGCTTATTGATCCAACCGCTGCGAGACAGCCGTTGGCTGAGCCAGGCTGAAACTTGAGCGCCCTTATGGTACATCGTGGGCCGTGTAGCCGCCTGCCGGTACAGACTTAAGCCCCGTTTTAACCAACCGGGATAGTGACCGGCTTTTGTGGCTTCATCACGCAATTTTAGGAGCATGCGCGGAATGTTAATTCGCACCGGGCAGACCTCACGACAGGCTCCGCATAGGGTGCTGGCGTGCGGCAACTCACTCCAGGGATTGATGCCGTACAGCCCCGGCGTCACCACCAAGCCGACCGGCCCCGGATACACGCTGTTGTAAGCATGCCCCCCGATTTGCTGGTACACCGGACATGCATTCAGACACGCGCCGCAGCGGATGCAGTACAAAATTTCGGCCAGTTCGCTGCCCAAAATTTGACTGCGCCCGTTGTCGATGATGACCACGTGAAGTTCATCGGGGCCGTCCGGTTCGCCTGAGTCGTTGTTACCCGCCCGACGTGGCCCGGTAACAATATTCGTGTAGACACTGGTTTTTTGGCCGGTAGCACTTCGAGCCAGGATTTGAAGCATCACGCCCAAATCTTCGAACTTGGGAACCAGCCGTTCCATTCCCATAAGAGCAACGTGGATGCGGGGGGTGGTAGTGGTCAACCGGCCGTTGCCTTCGTTTGTAACCAGACAGATGCTGCCCGTCTCGGCCACCGCAAAGTTGACGCCGCTGATGCCCATATCGGCCTGCAAGAATGCATTGCGCAGCACGCGCCGCGCCAGAGCCGTCATGTGGGGGACATCGGACAAATCCTCGTCGGTGGCCCCAAGTTTTTGGCGAAATAAATCGGCGACATCCTGGCGGGTTTTATGAATGACCGGTGCGATAATATGAGAAGGTTTTTCTTCGGCCAGTTGGGCGATGTATTCACCCAGGTCGGTTTCGGTCACGCATATCCTCGCCGCCTCAAGAACCGCGTTCAGATGGAGTTCCTCGCTGATCATCGATTTTGATTTGACCACGTTTTTAACATTGCGCTCTTGAGCCAGTGTAGCCACAATGCGATTGGCCTCATCCGCCGTTTCGGCCCAATGAACCTGCCCGCCCGCTTGTTCAACCGAGTCGGCAAATTGGCCCAGATAGCGATCCAAATGGGCGATTGTGTGCGCCCGAATGCGTCGGGCGTGATCGCGCAATGCATCGGCTTCGGGCAGCGCCTGCAGGGCAGCTTTGCGACCGTTCGTAAAGCGTGAGGTCGAGATATTCAGCGCCGTTTGCAACTGTTGATCGTGCAGCGCATCTTCAACCCGCTCATAAAAGGTGATGGAAGAACCGGCCATACTATCTTTCGCTCCGCAGAATATCGGCAATATGCTTGACTTGAATCGAACTTCCCCGGCGCTGTAATCCTCCGGCGATGTGCATGAGACAACTGACATCGGTGCCGACTATGGTCTCGGCCCCACTCGCTTCAATGTTTTCGAGTTTGCGCTGTAAAATCGCGCCGGAAATTTGGCTCATTTTAACGGCAAAAAGACCACCGAAGCCGCAGCACTCCTCGCGACCGGCCAGCGCTTTTTGTTCGATGCCCTCCACCTGATCGAGCAACTGTTGCGGCTGGTTTATAAGACCCAGCCCGCGCAAGCCGTGACATGAAGCGTGGTAGGCCACACAATCGGTGGCTGTACTTTTAAGATCGGTGACGCCCAAGACATCGACCAAAAATTGGGTGAACTCATACGTTCGTTCGCTGAGGGCTTGAGCCTTAGCCGCGTAGATCGGGTCGTCGGCCAGAAGCTCGACGTAGTGGTGGATGATCATGTCCCCACACGAGCCGGAGGGGATGACGACGGGGGCGTTGCTTTGCGATAGAATGTCGATTGTGTAGCGGGCCATAGCGCCGGTGTCATCCCAAAAACCGGCGTTGAAAGCGGGTTGACCGCAGCATGTCTGATCGAGAGGGAATTCAACGGTCAATCCCAGCTCTTCCAATATGTCGACGACGGCAAAGCCTGTATCGGGGAAGAATTTATCGACGAGACACGTGACAAAAAGTTGCACCGTTTTGATATGGGTGGTCATGCATGTTCCCTTTGGGAAAAAGATAGGCGTATTGTAGCCAAAGGGTGGTAATTCGCAAGCGGTGTTTGTAATGTCTCTTACACGCAAGTGTCGTTTATTGCGCTATAATGCCATTGCACAAAAGTTGTATTTATGTAAAATAATGATGAAGTTCTAGCGTCAGTCCGAGCAAGGCAATATTGGTCAATAGAACTTACGCCGTTGGCATGTCATTTCGAGGAGGGACGACGAGAAATCCCTGAGCAATATCTTTGCAAACAGATGCTGTAGGGATTTCTCCGCCTTTGGCTACGAAATGACATAACTAGATGTCAAGTGCGTAACTCCTGGGTCAAAACAAAAAATCAAACAAGAAGGGGAAACGCTGTCTGTGAAACGATTGATTTTTCCAATGCTCTGGTTTTTAAGTCTCTACCTCACGGCCTGTGGAGGGGCTGCTGTGGCACCTGTGCCGGAACCAACCCTCACCGAGATTGCGGTTTCTACCCTGCCGCCGCCGACCGCCACCGATACCGCTGTTCCTTCATCGTCAACGGCTACATCGTCAACGGCTACACCAGACCTTGCTGAAGCCGCTCCCACCGAGGCCATCGCGTCGGAACCCACGGCTTTACCCACCGACACCCCCACCCTCGAACCGACCGCTACCCCTACGCCCGAACCGGACTGGTTGAATAACGCCGGTCGAACCGCCGAAAATTTGATGTATTTGGGCAACCCCAACGCTTCGGTGACGCTGGTTGATTTTTCCGATTTTATGTGACCGAGCTGCCGCACCTACGTGTTAGGGGCCGAGCATTCCATCAAAGAAACCTATGTTAAAAACGGGCAACTGCTGCTGATTTTTGCACCGGTGCTTAATCACGGCGACCGCTCCCTGCAAACCCATCAGGCCTCCGAGTGCGCTGCCGATCAAGGCCGATTTTGGGAGTTCCATAATATTTTGTTTGAAAACCAGGACTCGTTTTGGTTTGGCGATATTCAAGCCATGATGAAACAACTTGCCGCCGATGCCGGATTTGATACGGTCGAATTTAACGCCTGCATGAATGAGCAGCGCCATTTGGATCTCGTTCAAGAGCAGGATCAGTTTCGGGTCAAGGCCGGTATTCGAGGACAACCGGTTTTTAACATCAACGGGGATATACTGATCGGGGCACAGCCGTTTGAGGTTTTTCAGGGCGTTATCGACCCCAAACTGGCGGCTGAGTAATCGGGCTATTTTTTGACGACCACAACCACGGTCATATCGTCGTGCTGCTCCGCTTCGCCGGTAAACGTTTGGGCCGCATTGATGATGTGATCGGCGATTTCTTGGGCATCTCGGGTATGCACAATATCTAAAATTGTCGCTTCTAAGCGTTCAAAGCCAAACAGTTCGCCTTGTTCATTTTGAGCTTCGACAATGCCGTCACTGGTGAAAATAATGGTGGTCAACGGATCGAGCAAAAACATATCATCCTGATAGGTATACTGCGACGAAGGTAACGCCCCAATCGGTAGGCCGCCGACAGGCAAGTAGCGGCAGCCATTTATCGTGGCCCCAATAGGCGCGATCATTCCGGCACTGGCGGCGGTTATCATGCTGGCTCGGGCCTGTTGTCCTGTCTGTGGACTGTTTTCATCGGGTGGCATCGGCGTAAAAGTGGCAATTTGGAGGGCGATGTTCATGCGATTTTCACGCAGCCGATTGTAAAGTTTGGCGTTTAACTTATTGAGCAGCTCGCCGGGCGTAACGCCGGGGCCGGTTTGGGTGTCGATGGCCGTGATCCCGGCCGCCATGTAGAGCGCCGCCGGAATACCTTTGCCGCTCACATCGCCAATGGCAACCCCCAACTCTTCATCTTCTGTTGAGAAAAAGTGAAAAAAGTCACCGCCTACCTGGCGCGCCGGTTCAATGCGACCGGCAATATCCAGGCCGGGAATTTGGGGAATAAACTGCGGCAGCAACGTCTCTTGAATTTCGTGCGCGATATTTAATTCCCGTTCCAATTCGCGCACTTCAATTTCATACAAACGGGCATTTTCCAGCGTAACCGCTACCTGGTTGGCAAAAGCCAGCGCCATTTCCAAATCCTCTTCGGTATAGGCATCGATATGAGAATTGTCGATGCTGATCAAACCGATGGCTTTGTCGCGTGCAATAAGCGGAATCCCCATCCAAGACTTAATGTGGCTGTGGCGGTTTTCCCGAAATGAGGCTGAACTGCCCGAAATATCGCTAAAGATCAGGGGCTGCCGCGTTTGAATGGCAATCGCGCCCGGTTCGGTCTCGGCTTCCAGGTGGACCGGAAAGGTTAAGCCGATATGGTCTTCCAGGCGGGTGAAGCCGCGTCCGGCAATAACCCGCCGCTGATCGCCCTCAATGAGATGAATCGCCGCGCTATCATACTGAACAACCCGGCCAAGCTGATCAAGAATACGCTCCAGAACTTCGTTAAGGTTGAGACTGGAGCTGACAACCCCGGCCACCTCGCGCAGTGTCTCGGCCTGTTCTCGCCGGCGATATTCCGACTCATAAAGTCGAACATTTTGTAAGCCCACGCCTAACTGATCCGCCATAGCCTGTCCGGTTGAAATATCAGTTTGATCAAAACTGCGGCTGTGGCGCGTATTTTCTGCCACTAACGCGCCAATAATCTCCTCTCGGATTCTGATCGGCACAATCAAAATATTAAAGGCGCGTTCATCGCCCCAGCCGCCCACCGGGGGAATGACCAGGTCGGGCAAAAAAGAAGGTGTCTTCCTCAACCATTCGGCTGAGGGGTTGTCAATAACGACCGGCTGATTGGTTCTCATAATACGTTCGTACACCGGATTGTTTTGCAGCGGAATTTGATACCCTTCTTGGATGCGATGGGCACCCCGTATTTTTTCATTGCCGGGCTGGTAATGGTCGACCTGAGGAGGACGAATGGGATGGTCATCGTGGCTATGAGCTTTCACGATGCCCGATCGGGTTCCGTAATCAAAAATCACCACCGAGCCTTGCTTAAAGCTGAGAGCCGAAAGAAACTCATGTAAAACGGTGCTGATAATCGCCTGTGGGTCCTGCGGCGTGGTCAAGGCACTCGCCACCCGATAGAGCGCTGTGGTTTCTTCCAGCGTGCGCTGCGTCTGCTCTAAATAACGAATATTTTGCAGCGCCACCGCAACCTGACCGGACAGCGTACGCGCCAGCCTCACTTCGTCGGCTGTAAAATGACGATCGTCCTCGGTTTCCCACAACTCTACCCAGCCGACGGTCTGCCCCTTGGCCACCAAAGGTAAAAGCAGCCTCGCCTTACAATCGTAACGCTGCATCTCTTTGCGTTCGGTCTCGTCAAGCGAAGGATTATTAAAGTAGAGAAAAACCGGCCGCTTTTGATCGACGAGGGTCAGCAATGTGGCGCGTTCGGTTAGCTCAATAATGCGGCTGATTTTTGGTGGTTTAAGCGGCGATTTCGCAAAGTTAATAAATTCAGTTTGGATGTAACTTTTGTTTTGATCCTTATCCCAACTCACAATAAAGCCGCGGCTCACATCCAACGCCTGAACAATGTGCCGTGTTAACGTGTTCAACACATCCTGATCGTTCCAGTGCGATGAAATGGCCTGACTGGCTTCATACAGAAACGCCAATTCTTGCAAACTGCGCTGCGTCTCTTCAAAAAGACGGGCATTATTGATTGCCAGAGAAGCTTGCTGAACCAAACTCTCATAGAAAAATCGTTCATCATCAGTAAAGGGATACTGCCGGCTGACAATGATAAGCCCGATAGTCCCATTTAACGCCGTTAAAGGCGCGGTCAGCAGATGATAATGGGCCGGGTAAGGATTGAACGCGCCTAAAGTATCGGCCAAGAGGATGGTTGGTCGATTGGTTGAAACCAAGGTTTTAATGGGTTCTTTGTTAATATGTAGCGGAACCGCTTTGATAGGATTAGCCAATGGTCCCAGTGCAATAGCCGTACGTAGCGTATTGTTATCTTTTTCGAGGAGATAGATCTGGCAGTTGTCCCCATCGAGCAGCAGTTTTGTTTGTTCAACAGTTTTGGTTAGGGTTGCATGAAGTTCCAACTGACTGGTAATTAGGCGATTGGTTTCATGCAAAAGCTGCAAATCCTGGTTGTATTGTATGGTAGAGCGTTCAAGCTTTTCGAAACTTATGGCCTGATTAGCCACAATACAAACATCGGTCGGCGGGATTTCTTCGGTTTGACACCAATCTGAAAAGATAGGATAGACGTGAACATCAACCCACATAGGCGTTGACCGCTGCCCCTCCAACGGCATCGCTGAGATGTAAAACGGCTGCCGAATGGTTTGCGCCTGATCAACAATATCTTTTAGACGGTTGCGATCATCGGCGGAAAGAGACAAATCATTGATAGTTTTTCCTAACGCCATCTTGGGAGCGCTCCCAAAAAACCGTTCTGCGGTCGAGTTCCACCCTTTAATTTTGTGATCGATGCCTATCAACTGAATCGACATATCCGATTTATCAGCCGTGATAATTTCGGCGAGACGTTTCTCTAGCGAGGGTGTTTCATCACTAAATTGTTTAACCCACGCCTGAAAACAGAGAGCGATGCGGCGACCTAGAAGCACAAAGCCACTTTCCGTTAGCAAGAGATAATCATCGACTCCACACGCAAGCGCTTCAAGGAGCATTTCTTCGTTATCGGATTTGGGATGAGGGTCAATAAGCAAGATAATGGCGGAGTTTTTATGGAGGGCTTTCAAGACCGACAAATCGGCCTTTAAGCGATGCTTGGCAAGCCGATTAAGGTTAAGCAAAACAACCGGAGCATCAACCGGATCGTTAATAGCTTCGGATATATCCCTGGCAATAGATAGGGAATAACTCGTGAGATGTCGTCCAATCGCCGTGACGATTTGGGCTGTAGCATCGATGTGATTTTGAATGAGGCGGATAACGAATCGGCTCATATTATGTAGATTGTAGCGTGATGTTACTTTATATTCAAACGTAACTCTATCATACCATAAAAATGATTTTAGGCTGAATTTAACAAGGCAATGATGTTAGGTCAATATATTCGACAACCATCATCAATCTCCTTTAAAAAGGCTCACTTTTTGGATGCAGCAATGCTCAGTATGACCAGACCTGACAGGTTTTGCCCAAAATTTTACGGCCAAAATGGCTCTCGAACGAAAAGTTATTGTCACTATGGTTGAATTGTCGAAAACCTGTCAGGTCTTTGCCCTAAAATGAGAACTGCTGTTTAGGATGATTAGATATATTCAATTACTACATATTGTGGTATAATATGTTCCTCTACTATATATAGGACTAAAAAGACGGAAATTTCGTTTTGCAGCACGTCGAGTCGGTGCTATAATTTCATTATGTCTACTTTTAAGCTTCCGCGTCGCGTTTTTCTGAAAGGAATGGGTATTATTCTGCTGACCAGCGGCTGTTCCGCCGATCTAGGCGTACTGTTGGGCCAGCCCACCGCTACGCCACAGCCTAGCCCTACGCCCACACCCCTGCCCCGCGCCGATGCCATCGTGCAAACCTATTTGTCGGCCTGGCAAACCAACGACTTCTCGACGATGTACAGCTTGCTCTCTCCTTCGTCGCAAGCGCGTATTACCCCGGCGGCTTTTCAAGCTCAGTACAAACAAGCGATGGCCGAAGCCACCGTCGAACAGATTAGGGTTCAAATTCAATCGCTGCTGCACGATGGGCAGCGTGCCTCCGCTTTGTTTCAATCGAACTGGCAAACCCATCTTTTTGAGAACATTCAGGCCAATAATCAAATGCAGCTTGTGTTTGAGGAGGGGCGATGGGGCATCGAATG
>JAGRBZ010000219.1 GCA_020433805.1 Anaerolineae bacterium | reverse complement strand
TGGTAGCCCTCAATGATTTTAATGAGGCTGCTGAAGCGGCCAAATCGGCGCGTACACTGGTAGCTGATCCCGATATCATAGGCGTGATCGGTCATCTTACACCAGAGACAACCCAGGCGGCGCTGCCTATCTATACCGAAGCAAATCTCGCCGTTGCCATTCCGTGGAGTGTTGAGTCGACTGCTGTTGCGCAGCACGATGGAGTCGTAAGCCTGGCGGCTACTGTAGAAGAGACTAACGCTGGTCTTACGACGCTCACCCAAGGTATGAACATCGAACCGAGTATAATAGACAGTACTAATCGAGAAGCGTTTCCGGCTGAAGTTCAAGCGATAGAGTTGGCTACTGATGCGGTAACGGCTGGGGATATTTTATTGAATTTACCAAAAACATCTGCTGAAAAGCCAATACGCACCTTCGGTCAGGTCGAAACCGGTAATCTACAGCTTATTCAGGTGGCCGGAGACGCAGCCAATGGCGTGATTTTTGTATCGCCTGGCCCTGGCCCGACGGATATAGCTGCTGGCTCTGCTTTTGTCGATGCTTACCAGGCCATGACCGGCCTATTACCTGGGCCGAGAGCTGCTTTAACCTATGATGCCGCAAATGTTTTGCTTGATTCGATAGAGCAGGCTATTATTAAAGGTCATGGAAATTGGCAATTTACACAACCTAATCGAGCTAATGTGAGTGCTTCGATGATGACCGTACAAAGATTGGGCGTTAGTGGCCCTATCGCCTTCCTTGCCAGCGGTTTACGGATCGAAGCCCCAATATGGATCTATCAAATTTCTGAATCGACATACCCTGGAACACGAATCAATCCCTAACAAAGATGTTATGCGAATTCTAATGCTTTCATGGGAGTATCCTCCCGATATTGCCGGCGGTTTGGGACGTCACGTAGCCGAATTAGCTCCCGCTCTCGTTCAACAAGGCATACAACTCGATGTTATCACCCCTATTCCCAAGCCCTTTACGGGGCCTTTTCCTGCCTCATTTGAATTTGATCCCTTGCAGGTCACCTCTAGAGCCAGTGTCAACGTTGAAGACGGCGTTACGGTCCATCGAGTACTGATCCCCCACCACGAAAAACCGGTTGACATTTTCAATCGCGCTACGGAAGTAAACCGGGTTTTAGAGCAGTACGTTTTGGCGCTTTATGAGCAGGATCAAAAGTGGGACTTGCTTCATACCCACGACTGGCTAACCGGCTCTGCCAGTATTGCTTTGCATCATGCCAAAAATTTGCCTTTAATAACCACCATTCACGCCACAGAACGAGGCCGCAGCCGGGGCTACATTTGGAACGACTTACAGCGGGCGATTGATCAGTCGGAACAAGACCTCATTCATCAATCGGATAAGATCATTGTATGTAGTCATTATATGGATTCGGAACTCCAGGCCTTTTTTCAGGTACCGCCGGAAAAGATGCGTGTGGTGCCCAATGCGGTCGATATTAAAACTCTACACGTTCAAAGCGAAGATCCCGTTGCGTTTCGTGCTAAATATGCCAAACCTCATGAAGAAATTGTATTCACTGTCTCGCGCCTGGTGCATGAAAAAGGCATACATCGGTTAGTTGAAGCCACACCGCGCATTTTATCTGAATGCGCTACAGCCCAAATTGTCATTGCCGGTCGCGGTCCGGAAGCCGAGAACCTTAAACTTCAGGCCGAACAGCTTCAGGTTGCCGAGCATATAAACTTTATCGGCTTCGTCTCTGATGAAGAGCGCAACCTGCTGTTTAAGGTTGCCAATTGTGCTGTCTTCCCCAGTTTGTACGAACCGTTTGGCATTGTAGCGCTCGAAGCCATGGCCCTGGGCTGCCCGGTTATTGTCAGTGAAGTCGGAGGTTTGGCTGAAATTGTCGAACACGAAGAGACCGGCATCACCATCTATCCCGATGATCCTAATTCTGTGGCCTGGGGCGTTGTGAGAGTGCTGCATCATCCACACAGTGCTCTAGAGCACGCGGCCAAAGCGCGACGCCAGGTGGAAGATGTTTTTAATTGGCATCGCATCGCCCGTTTAAAGAAAGAAATTTACAAAGAACTCATCGCATCATGAGCCATAGACGGGGGGTTGTTTGCCAAATATTTCACTTGACAGCTTCTGCTACTTATGATACACTCTGCAAAATATTAATTTATGATTGCTAACTTTTGTATTTTCTCATGAATGCATTTTATCTCGAACCAAGGAGCCCTCGTATTCAGCCAGACCCTATGTCTGGATAGAGTGCTTTGCGCGTTCGTCCTTAATCAGCCATCAAGCTGACTCCAGACATAGGGGGTCGGCTTTTTTTATTTTACTTCAGAAAGAGAGGGCCAGATGGCGACAAATTCTACTATTAACGTGGGTGTTTTCGGGGCTAGCGGCTATACCGGCTTTGAAACCATGAGCTTACTACGACGACATTCATCCGCAAATCTTGTGTTTGCAACCTCGGAAAGTTCGGCTGGCGGCTGCCTGAGCGATATTTATCCGGTTCCCTGGGATATTCCTCTTGTTGCCGCGGCAGATGCCCCCCTGCAAAAGGTCGATGCCGTTTTTTGCTGCCTTCCGCACGGAGCCAGCATGCCGGCGGTCATCGCCGCCCGAGAAGCCGGTGTCCGAGTCATCGACCTCTCAGCCGATTTTCGCCTGACCGATCCCGATATTTACCAAAAGTGGTATGGCGTTGCGCACGAGTCGCCGACACTGCTTGAAAACGCCGTTTATGGAATTCCCGAACTGTTTCGCTATCGAATTGCCGAAACCGACCTGCTGGCTAACCCCGGCTGTTACCCCACCTCCATTCTTTTGGCTTTAGCTCCGCTGTTAAAAGCAAGTGTGCTCGACACGACTGCCCCGATTATCTCTGACAGCAAAAGCGGCGTGAGCGGTGCCGGGCGCAAGCCTTCACTAAAAACCCATTTTGTCGAAGCCAACGAAAATCTGTCGCCCTACAACATCGGACGTAGCCATCGGCACGTGGCCGAGATGGCTCAGGTCATCGAGACTTTAGGCGGTGACAGCAATCGCCTGATTTTTTCGCCTCATCTGGTGCCAATTAACAGGGGGATGCTCTCAACCATTTACGTTACTTTGGCTGAAGAAGTGGTGACAGATGCAGTCCACAGCCTTTATGCCGAGATGTACGGCCACGAACCGATGATGCATATCTTGCCGCTGGGCCAACTGGCGACGATGGCTCATACACAAAACACAAATCGGTGCGCTATTTCGGTTACACCTGTCTCGTCGCGGCAGCTTATTCTCTGCTCCTCTATCGACAACTTAGGTAAAGGTGCAGCCGGACAGGCGGTTCAAAACTTTAATATCATGTTTGGTCTTGACGAAACAGACGGTATCAACTAGTTAGGGAGCTAACGATGGTTAATCAAGCCGGTTTGATTGCTCTGTACGATTATAACGACTATGCCAATAGCTTACTCCTTGACACCGCTGCTCAGGTTAGTGAAGCCGACCTGCATCGCAAGACCAGTCCCAGTAACGACTCGGTCTTTCATCTGTTATTCCATACGCTAGCCGTTGAACATTACTTTTTGAGCCACTGCCAAAATCGTCCTAACAGATTGACACCGGATCAGTTCACATCGGTCAGCGATTTGCGCAGCAGTTGGCTTCAACTTGAAACCGAACGAAAAAGCTATCTATCTTCAGTCGATGATGAAGCGTTAACCCAGATTATCGAGGTTAACTTCGGCGAGTATCATTTTCAATTTACCAAATGGCAGGTGTTAACCCAGGCCCTTATGCACTCAACCCATCATCGCGGTGAACTCTCTGTGGTACTGACCGAACTCGGTCATCCGCTGCCGACGTTGGATATCATCGTTCATTTTGCCAAGTCCAGTGGACAACACTGGCCCTGGTAACAGCAGTTCTCAGCAGTGTTAGTTAGACCTGACAGGTTTTCATAGATTTAATCTATTGATAGCAAGTTTCGTTTGAAAGATAGTGTTGTCGCAAGATTTTATACAAAAACCTGTCAGGTCTTTGCTCTGGTAATAAGGGATTTTAGAAAGGAAAAGACAATGATTAAAGTAGGAATCTTAGGTGCTTCCGGTTATATGGGTGGTGAGGCCCTACGTATACTCAATGAGCATCCTGAGGTCGATGTAGTGTGGGCCACCAGCCGCAGCGGCCAGCCGTTGGACTACTTCCACCGTAACTTCTATGGTTCCGGGCTTAAATTGGTTAGCCCGGAGGAGATAACGCCTGTTGATGCCATATTTTTCGCCATTCCGACCGGCACCCCGATGAAGATGGCCGAGGAACTGCTCGATCAGGGTACCAAGCTCATCGATCTGGGTGCTGATTTCCGCCTCAAAAATCGAACTGATTGGGAACGCGTCTACAAACGACAACATGCCTCCTGGTCGGTGGTTGAGGAAGCCATTTATGGCATTCCTGAACTGCATCGCGAGGAAATCAAGCAGGCGCGGGTGATCGCCAATCCCGGCTGTTATTCATCGGCGGCTATTTTGGGGCTGGCTCCGCTCATCAAAGCCAATCTCATCGATACCCAAAAAATTATTGTCGATGGCCTATCCGGCACTACCGGAGCCGGTGCGGAAGTGGATGTCACCACCCACCACCCCGAAATCGGCAACAACTTGATACCCTACAACGTGGTTGACCATCGTCATACCTACGAGATGGAGCAAGAACTCGGCCAAATCAGCAGGGAGCCGGTTACGGTTCATTTTACTTCAACCTACGTACCCATTACGCGCGGCATCCTGGCCATTTGCCACTGTTTCCCCACCCAACACCTACTGCGCAGCGATATTTTGGATATTTACAAAGGGTTCTACGAAGGTGAGCAGTTTGTCAAGGTCTTCGATACCCCCCAGGATCCAAAGGCTAGTTGGCAGTATCGGCCTTATCCGTGGGTGGCGGCAGTGTCCGGCACCAACTACTGCCACATCGGCCTGGATATTGATGAAACGCGCAACCGGCTGGTTGTCTTCAGCGTGCTCGATAGCATCGGCAAAGGCGGTGCCCACGCCGGTGTGCAAAATCTCAATCTGATGTTTGGCCTCGATGAAAACACGGGGCTAGAGCGGCTTGGCCTGCATCCTTATTAATGAAGAATACATCTCTCACGTGAGACGACACCGAACATAAAAATCAGGAACTAGGAATTAGGAGCCAGCAATTAGCCTTTTTCATACCTCATAATTCATAATTCCTATTTATAAAGGAGTACCCATGTTTGTTCTAAAAATTGGTGGGCAAGAATTAGATGATCCGGAGTTTGTAAAAAGGATGGGCGATGCTGTGGCCGCCTTGCCCGAGCCACCTATTCTGGTACACGGCGGCGGCAAGGAGATTAAAGAACTACAGACGCGTCTGGGCGTTACACCCCAGTACATCGACGGATTGCGGGTCACTGATGAGGAGTCGCTCGATATCGTGCAGATGGTCTTGATTGGCCGCGTCAACAAACGCCTGGTTTCGTGCCTGTCGCTGGCCGGTGTCGATGCCTTTGGCATGTCGGGTGTTGATCGCACGGCGGTTCAAGCCGAAAAGTTGGAGCACCCCGGCGGCGATTTGGGCCAGGTGGGCCGCGTTACCCACGTTCGCACCGAGGTCTTCGCCCGTTTACTGGAAGACGGCATCACACCCACCCTGTCGCCGCTCTGTTTTGGCGCGGACGGCAGTATTTTTAACGTCAATGCCGATCACGTCGCTATGGCCGTGGCGATAGCGATGCAGGCCGACGAGTTAGTCTTTGTCTCGAACGTACCCGGCGTCTTGCGCGATAATGAAGTGCTGCCGCGCCTGACCATCGCCGAAGTCGAGCAGCTTATTACCGATAACATTATTGTAGACGGGATGATCCCCAAGACCCGGTCGGCCTTTGCCGCCATCGAGGGCGGCGTCTCGGCTGTAAGAATAACCAACCTTGATGGCTTAAAAGCCGGCACCGGCACAACCATCGTCAAGAACGCATGATTTTGGAGGACAGAATTTCATGACTATCACTGAAGATATTATTGAATTGGAACAGAAGTACGTGCTGCAAACCTACAAACGCCCCGATTTTGTCTTAGAGAGCGGCGAGGGCGTCTGGCTGTACGACGCCGACGGTCGAGAATATCTCGATGGCGGCAGCGGTATTGCCGTGAACGCACTCGGCTATCAAAACCAGGCTACCATCGCTGCGCTGCGTCAGGCCGCCGACGGCCTGATCCACGTATCGAACCTGTATCACACCGCGCCCCAGGCCTTTCTGGCCCGCGATTTGTGCGAGAACTCCTTTGCCGACCGCGTATTTTTCTCCAACTCCGGGGCTGAAGCCAATGAAGGGGCGCTGAAGTTTGCCCGCAAGTTTGCCCGAAGTCAGGGGCACAGCAACAAAACCGGTATTGTCTCCTTCACCGGCTCCTTTCATGGCCGCACGATGGGCGCTTTGGCCTGCACCGCCACCGAAAAATACCGCAAGCCTTTCGAGCCGCTCGTTGGCGATGTCTCGTTTGCCCAATTCAATAATCTCGACAGCGCCCGCCAGGCGATTTCGGAGCAAACCTGTGCCGTCATCGTCGAACCGGTACAAGGCGAAGGCGGCGTAACCCCCGCCGATCCGGAATTTATGACCGGGCTGCGCCAGTTGTGCGACGAAACCGGCGCGCTGCTCATTTTCGATGAAATTCAGTGCGGTCTGGGGCGCACCGGCACACTGTGGGCTTACGAAAACTACAGTATAACGCCCGATATCATGACCTTAGCCAAACCGCTGGCCGGCGGCTTACCCATCGGCGCTATCCTGCTAACTCAGGTTGTGGCCGATACGCTTGGCCCTGGTGATCACGGCAGCACGTTTGCCGGAGGCCCGTTGGTCTGTACCGTGGCCCGCTCGGTTTTTGGGCAAGTTAATGACGCGGTTTTTCTCGATCAGGTCAAAAAGTATGGCGCTTACATGGCCGCGCAGCTAAAGGACAAGATTGCTTCATCGCCACTGATTACGGAAGTACGCGGTAAAGGGCTGATGTGGGGATTGGCCTCGGTGCCGCCCGCCGCCGAAATTATGGTCGAGGCTCGCAAACACGGTCTTATTATACTGGTTGCCGGGCCCAATGTCGTTCGCTTGCTGCCGCCGCTGACCATCAGCCAGGATGAGATCGACGAATTGGTGGAGCGATTGTCAAAAACGTTAGAGATGGTTGGTTAACGCTATGGTTACCGTTCGCCAGGCGCGGCTTGCTGATGTGCCGCGCATGCTGCCGTTACTCGAAGCCTACACACGTCAGGCCGAAATCTTGCCGCGTAAAGAGGATGAAATCTATCGCTCGATCCGCGAGTGGGTCGTTGCCGAGTCGGATAACAAAATTGTCGGGATGGGATCGCTGCTGATTATGTGGAACGATCTGGCCGAGGTGCGTTCGCTGGTTATCGATCCAACGCATCACGGTCAGGGCGTGGGCCGCAAAATTGTGACCATGCTTCTTGACGAAGCCCGACACCTGGGCCTTAAGCGGGTTTTCGCCTTAACCCGTCAACCGGGCTTTTTTCTCAAGATGGGCTTTCAACTGACCCGCATCGAGCAGCTACCGCGCAAAGTGAAACAAGATTGTGTCTTTTGCCCTAAATTTCACGCCTGCGATGAGACTGCGCTCATCATCTCGGTCAAAGATTCAGAAGATAATAGGGTTTCAATGTATGAACACCTTAACGGCAATGATGCTGTATCCAACATCATTCCCCTGGAGGTTGCATCAAGCATACAATAATATGACCATCGTCCGCGTCATCTTCCCCATTTTCGCGATTGCACTGGTAGGCTATGTTACGGCCTACCGGGGGATACTGGATGCCCGTGACATCAAAGGTATCTCCCGATTTGTCTTTTCCATTATCATCCCGATTCTGTTGTTTAATTCTTTAGCCCATATCGAACTGCCACCTCAGCTTCAGTGGCAGTTTCTTTTATCGTACTACGGCGTGGTGCTGTTTATCTATGGTCTGGCCGTCTGGACCAGCAAGCACTGGTTTGTTCACTCGCCGCAGGAGCAGGGGATTTTTGGGCTGGGGTCGACCTATTCAAACATGATTTTGGTGGGGCTACCCGTTATTTCAGCCGGACTGGGCGATCAAGCGCTGTTGCCCTTATTCGTTCTGGTTTCTATGCACAGTGCGCTTCTGTTTTTCATCGTCATGGTGATGGCCGAACGGGCCAACGGTGAAGGTCGTCCAGCTCGGCAGATTGCCGTCCAAACCGTTAGAAATTTGGTACGTAACCCCATTATTATCGGCTTGCTATTGGGATTAACCTTTAACCTCTTGTCGATACCCATCCCCAAACTTGTCGAAGATACGCTTGATATCCTTAGCCGGGCAACGCTGCCCTGCGCCCTTTTTGTGCTGGGCGCGTCGCTCAATTCTTACAAGATAACCGGCCACCTAACCGAAGCCTGGACAATGATAGGTCTGAAGATGATCTTGCAGCCGCTGCTGGTCTGGGTTTTGGCCTTTCTCGTGTTTCATATCGATCCGCTGTGGGGCGTGGTGGCGGTGATGGCCGCCGGTATGCCGATTGGCGTCAATGCCTACCTATTTGCTGTCGAATATCAAGCCGGCGTCGCCACGCTGTCGACGGCTATCTTACTATCAACCTTATTTGCGGTCGTCAGCCAGTCGGTGCTGCTGGCGATTTTTATCTGATGTGGTGATAGTCTGAACCATTCGGCAGTCGGTAGGAGTCATTTTTCGGCGGTACGGGCCGTTTTTCGATGGTACGGAGCGTTCGGTGGTCGGTACGAACCTTTTTTAGACGGAAAAAGCATCGATATAAGTTGCAAAAAACTTTATGAGTTATGCAGTTCGGAAATAGATCTGTTTTATATCATTTCGAAGCGCAAGCGGAGAAATCCCTGTATAATACAATGAAGAGGTATCTGGCTGGAAAATTAAAAGCGATAACCAACGCCTCTTTTTTCCAGCGAATGCTTTATATATCGAAATGTCTGAGGGATTTCTCCGCCTTTGGCTCCGAAATGACATACGTGACTTTAATTATCGAACTCAGGCTATAAAGTTTACGAAGGGAGTATTCACGATGATCGGCCACATCGAAATTGTCGAAGGCGACATTACCAAGCAAAAGGTTGATGCTATAGTCAATGCGGCCAATAACTCGCTGTTGGGCGGGGGCGGGGTCGATGGCGCAATTCACCGGGCAGCGGGGCCAAAACTGCTGGCCGAGTGCCGCACCCTCAACGGCTGCCCTACCGGCCAAGCCAAAATTACCGGCGGCTACAACTTGCCCGCCGAGTACGTTATCCACACCGTGGGGCCGGTTTGGCGCGGCGGCAACAACAATGAGGACGCGTTGCTGGCTAGCTGCTATCGCAACAGCCTGGCCATTGCTGAGGAACGTGACCTTGACAGCATCGCTTTTCCTTCGATCAGTACCGGCATCTACGGTTTTCCGATGGAACGAGCCGCTCGAATTGCGCTGACGGAAATCAAGCAGCACCTTGTCGGTGGTAGTACCATCGCAAAAGTGGTGCTGGTCTGTTTTGGACAGCGGGCGCTGGCTATTCACCAGGCCGCGTTTGAGGAGATAATCGGCTCAGGCGTGTGATTGCGCAGCCCCCTACGATTACTACGATACGTTGCCCTGGCCGCTAAATACCAACCAACCAACCAACTAACTAACTATCCTCAGAAGGCAAATAACGAGCCGCCACGTCACGCAGTGCGGCAACGCCTAAGGGTTTCGTCAGGATCTCATCGGCCTCGTCCCGTAGGCTTTCGGCCTTAGGGCCATCGGCGGAAATGATAAGCACACGTGTATGCGCCAGCCGCTCGTCGGCCCGAATCCGGCGCAAAATATCCGGGCCGGGTACGCCTGGTAGATGGAGATCGAGCAAAACCAGTGCCGGCGTAATCTCGGCCAGCCGCTCTATGGCCGTCTGACCGTCATGAATAGTTTCTGTGTCAAACCCCGCCATCTTCACCGCCACCGAGAAAATCTCGGCCAGCATAATTTCGTCGTCAATAATAAGTGCCAGAGGAAGGCTCATCGGATTTCTCCTGGGTTTAAGGTTTGCGGCAGTATAACGGTAAAGGTACTCCCTTGACCAACGTGACTGTCTAATTTAATATGTCCTCCCATTAAGTCAGTCAACTGCTGAACAATGGAGAGACCCAAGCCGGTTCCCCCATGTTCTCGCGTGATCGAACCATCTATCTGCCGGAAAGGTTCAAAAATATACTTTTGTGCTTCTGTCGGAATGCCGGGGCCGGTGTCCGTCACTTGAAGTGCCCAATGCATCGGGTTGGGGCAGTAGCTGCGGATGGTGACCGTACCCTGTTTTGTAAATTTGATAGCATTGCTGACTAAGTTTACCAAAATCTGTCGTACTTGGTTTGAGTCTCCGGTAACTGCCATTGGTATATCGCTCTCAATAACGGCAATGAGTTCGAGACCTTTATTTTGAGCCAGAACATTCATTTTTGTGTGAACGTTTTGTACAACTTCTTCTGGAGAGAATGTTTCTTGTGTTAAAGAAAACCGCTCAGAGTCTAGCTTAGCCTGGTTTAGTAACTCGTTAACCAAATCCGTTAAATGTGAGGAATTCTCTAATACTTTTGTCGTTACCTCTTCTTGTTTGTCGGTAACCGGGCCATAGACACCCATTTTCAACAGTTCGGTCAGGCCCATAATTGCGCTAAGCGGTGTGCGAAGCTCGTGGCTCACTTTCGCCACCAGTTCGGTTTTAAAGCGATTGGCGGCTATAGCTTGGTTATGGGCAATAATTATTTTCTCTTCCGCTTGTTGTCGCTCGATAATTTCAATTTGTAAATCTGCGTTGGTTTTTGTTAGCTCCGCTGTGCGGTCGGCCACGCGCTGTTCTAGCTCATTGGCGTAGCGCTGCACCTGCTCTAACAAGCGTGCATTTTCGAGCGATGCGGCCATTTGGTTAGCCAGGGTCTGGCATAAGCCAATTTCGATATCCGTATAAGTGCGATCGGGAACTGACATAAGCTCTAATAAGCCAATGACCTGATCACGCACAACAAGCGGAACCATTAACAATGAACTGACTTCCCACGCTTCCAATAAAGCTCGCTCAGCCGGATCGATGGTAGGATCATTAAGGTGCAGGTACAGAGGTCGATTTTGTGTAAGAACTTGCCGGGTGAAAGGATATTTACACAGGGGATACGTCGCTCCTGGTGAATCAGCCCATTCTATCTCTGAATAGTCCAGCAAGGTCACGATTGCATCACGTTTTTTGTCCCAAATAGAAATAGAACATTCTTCCGTTTGCATAACTTTTGTTATTCGTTGAGCGATAATTTGTAGCATGGTGTCTACATCCATAGCCACAGATACAGCGCTACTGGCATCGACCAATATAGTGAGTTCTTGCAGGCGGTGTTGGGCATCGGCAAACAGTTGAGCGTGTTTAATGGCTATAGCCGCCTGAGGAGCCAGAGCTTCGGCCAGTTGCAGGTGCTCGGCTGTGAAGAAATTCGGCTGGGCTTTATCCATTGAGTACAGGCCAATAATCTGTTCGTCCACGACCAAAGGTACGCCTATCCAGTTATGAATATATTCGCTTCCCGGTCGCATCTGCCAACCGGAGTATGCATAGGTATCCGGTATGACAAAACTCTCCCGGTTTATTAAAATTGTGTGGATACTGGAAGTCGTGCGAGCATCAAATGTGATTTGGCGAAATTGCTCGGGGTCCGTCCAATTTTCATAGCCACGAATAGCTTGGATAACAATCCGGTCATCATCCTCGATCAACATCACGTTGGCAGTGTCATAGGGAACAAGTTGCTCCATGTATGTGAGAATTGTCTCCAGTACAGTCACCAAATCGAGCGATTGTGTGAGGGCTTTATTGGCCGCCTGTAGTGTTTCAGCAATGCGACGGGCTTTCAGTTCGGCAGCGTAGAGTTTGGCATTATCTATAGCGCTAGCTGCTTGATTAGCCAGCAGTTGGGCCAGGGCAATTTCCTGCTCTTCAAAGTTGTGAACTGTATGCTCATCCACAATTTCCAATAAACCCACTACATGTTCATGAAAGACCATAGGCAGCATCAGCAGCGTTCTGAAGCCGAATTTTTGCATATAGGCCAACTCAGTTGGATCAATATCAGGCTGATCGATGGTGAGATGATGTGCTTTACGCTCAACCAGTATCTGTTTTGTTAGCGGAAAATTGGCTAGCGGAAAAAGATCACCAATATAGTCGTCTTTTTTCCAGACCTCAGGCCCCACTTCAAAGATGAGGGTGATAGTATCGGCTACCGAATCCCATTCGTAGATGATGCATCCGGTTGCCTTCAACAGGTTAATCATTTCGCGACCAACCGTTTTCAACACAGCTTCAAGATCTAAACTTGAACCAATGGCGGCTACAGCGGCTTGAACCGTTAACAGTTGCCGGTTACGTTGAACAAGCTCTGCCTCAGTGTGGTTGTACCTTAACTTTAAGGCTTCTAATTCAACAATCCGCTGGCGTAATTTCGCCAACTCGTCATCAGGTTGTGCTTTTTTTCCGTCCAAGTTCTGCATTTCGTTCCGGACTCCGTGTTAGGATGAGCTTGTTAAGATAAATTCATTATAGCATAATCTTTTGTGTTCAAGCCATCATTCCTTTTTCCCAGATAAAGTTGTTTTCCCACATTAGAATTGAGGTCATGAGAGCAATATTCTGTAAGACGGCAACGATTGGTTGTGGTACAATGCAGTGGTCGAAAACAGGTAGACGTAACAAATCTGTCGTTGAGCTTCAAAGACAAGGGAGATACGGACGTTTAATGCACATGGAAGAATGGACGAAAACCTGGCATAACCCCCAATTTGATGTACGGATTATGAAAGCGTTTTACATCGAGCATGCTTTTCCGCGCCATAGTCACGAATATTATGTGATTTGTCTGATTAAGCGCGGGCTTCAATCGTTTACGCATAAGGGAACGAAACATTTCACCCCGGCCAACGGACTTATTTTGATCAATCCCGATGTTGTGCATACCGGCGAGGCTGCCGATGCACAGGGTTTTGAGATGGTTTGCCTTTACCCTACCATCGCCCATATGCAAACAGCCGTTCTCGAGTTAACGGGGCGTCATCAAGCGCTGCCCTTCTTCGCCGAGGTTCGGATCGATCACCGTTGGGTGATCAACTGTATCTTAGCTTTACATGCTGCTTTGGGGCAAGAGTCAACGCCGCTTGAGGCCGAGTCTCGCTTTATCTGGACTTTAACGCAGCTCATTAAGCATTATGCCGATATTCGTTTTACCGAACGCGCGATGGGGCAAGAACGCCGCGCCGTTCGACAAGCGCGTCGCTACATTGACGCATATTTTGCTCAGGGCGTCAATCTAACCCAACTGGCCGACCACGTTGCCCTTAGCCCTTACCACCTCTTGCGCGTCTTTCGCGCCGAGGTCGGTATGCCACCCCACACCTACCAGGACAGTGTTCGGATTAACCACGCCCAACGCCTGATTAAGGCCGGCAAGCCCATGGCCGAGGTCGCGCTTGAGGTTGGCTACAGCAGCCAAAGCCACCTAACCAACCGCTTTAAACAAATTATCGGCGTCACACCCGGCCAATACGCCCACCAGCTTCGATAATCGTCAGCTTACACGGCCACCGGAATGGGTGAAACCGGGGAGTAGGGAGTACGGAGTAGGGAGTAAGGGTAAAACCACTCCCGGCTTACTTTGTGCTGCCGTATTTTTGGCGTGGTTTGGCAAAAACATAAGGTCTATCCGTTCAGGAGCCAGGCACACCAGGCTAAGGCAGAGGCTAAGGCTAAGAAAAAT
>JAGRBZ010000218.1 GCA_020433805.1 Anaerolineae bacterium | reverse complement strand
TGAACGCGCTTTCTCGACCAAAAAACAAAAACTGGACCCATCTTAGGTCATACTGAGAATTGCTGCTTTCGTTGGGTACGTTTCAGTTATGGGGCGAGATAGAAGTACTGAAGCACTGAATGGGATGATCTCACTGAATGTCGTATTTCAACCATACAGGCTTTTGTTGCCATAGGGTGCTGTGAACCTCGTAGGTTGAGGGTCAGTGTTCTCATTTTCCTCATTAATTCAGTGTTTCTATGAGCGCGGTGTCTCCAAGGGGCATAACCCCCTTTTTTGGATTTAAGAAGGTGCGTTTTATAATGGGCTGATGTCCACACCCATTCTCACCACCAAACTGTATATTCCCCCGGCTCGTCCTGAGCTCGTTTCCCGCGCTCGTTTGCTTGAACGACTGAATGGGGGACTGCGCCGTCGGTCTGGCGTAACCCTTATCTCCGCTCCGGCCGGCTTCGGCAAAACGACGCTGGTTAGCGAATGGATCCATCAAAATAACGAAAGCGAAGAAAACACCCTTCATCATTCATCCTTCATCATTCATCCCTCCAGAGTCGCCTGGCTATCACTGGATGACGGCGATAACGATCCTACCCGCTTTTTAGCTTATCTCGTTGCGGCATTGCGCACCCCTGCCTGGAATGAAATCGAAGAAATTGCGCCGAAAATTGGCAGCGAAGTGATGGCTGCGCTCCAATCGCCGCAGCCGCCTTCTCTCGAATCGATGCTGACGACTTTACTCAACGACATTGCTGCTATCCCGGATGATTTCGTTCTTGTTCTCGATGATTACCACGTGATTGAGGCCGAAGCGGTTGATCAAATTGTGACTTTTTTGCTCGACCACCCGCCGCCACAGATGCATCTGGTCATTGCTACCCGTGAGGATCCCAATCTACCTCTACCCCGGCTGCGCGTTCGGGGCCAATTAACCGAGCTAAGAGCCGCAGACCTGCGATTTACGCCTGATGAAACCGCCGGATTTCTTAACCAGGTGATGGGCCTCAACCTCTCAGCGAAAAACATCGCCGCTTTAGAAACCCGCACCGAAGGCTGGATTGCCGGCCTGCAAATGGCGGCCCTCTCAATGCAGGGGCGCGCCGATACCGCCGGTTTTATTCGGGCCTTCACCGGCAGCCACCGTTTTGTGTTGGACTATCTGGTCGAAGAGGTTCTGCAGCGCCAGCCCGAACCTGTTCGCAGCTTCTTATTGCAAACCGCTATCCTCACCCAGTTAAATGGTTCGTTGTGCGATGCGGTGGTCGGGAGACTGGAGACTAGCGATTGGAGATTGGAAAGAGATGCTCAAGCAGCTACTAATCTCCAACCTCCAATTACTAATTACCAATCTCCAATTACCAATCTCCAAAGTCAAAAAATCTTGGAATATCTCGAACACGCCAATCTGTTTGTTGTTCCGCTCGATGATGAGCGCCAGTGGTATCGCTACCATCACCTCTTTGCCGATGTTTTGCAAGCACACATACTGGATGAACAGCCCGATCAGGTTCCTACCCTCCACAGGCGGGCGAGCGTGTGGCACGAGGAGAACGGTCTACCGGCCGATGCGGTTCGCCACGCCCTTGCCGCCAAGGATTTTGAGCGGGCGGCAGGTTTGATCGAGCTGTTATCGGCAGCCAAGGATACCGTTTTTCTGTCCGCTATGTGGCTCGGTTGGGTAAGAGCGCTGCCCGACGAAATAGTGCGCGTCAGACCGGTGCTTAGCGTGGCCTATGCCTGGACGTTACTGGGCGGCGGCGAGATGGAAGCCGGTGAGGCCCGGCTGCGAGACGCCGAACGGTGTCTCGCCTCAACCATCGACACAGGCGGGCAACAAGAAGATTCGTCGAGCGAGATGGTTGTTGTAGACGAAGCAAAGTTTCAGACTTTACCAGGTTCGATGGCTTCGGCTCGAGCTTACCATGCCCAGGCTATAGGCGACGTGACCGGCACGATAAAATACGCCCGGCAGGCGCTCGATCTTCTCCCGGAGGATGACCATATCCTGCGTGGCCCCCCGGCGGCGCTTTTGGGCATTGCCCAGTGGGCTAGCGGCGACCTGGAAGCTGCATATCAAACGCTGACCACCGTCATGGCTAATTTTCAGAAGGTGGGGCACATCTCCTACGCGATTAGTGGGTCTTATGGCTTAGCTGATATAAGGATGGTGCAAGGCCGTCTCTACGATGCCATAAAGCTTTACAAACAGTCACTGCAACTTGTAGCCGAGCAGAATCAGCCCACATTACAAGGAACTGCCGACCTTTATTTAGGCTTGGGCCAACTGTATTATGAGCAGGGTAACCAGGCGGCTGCCAGAGAACACCTGCAAAAAAGCGAGGAACTGAGTAAACAAGCGGCGCTACCCGATTGGCCCTATCGTGCCTGCCTTGTCCGGGCGCGGATAAAAAAGTCTGAGGGAGAGCTGAATGGCGCGCTCGATCTACTTGCCGAAGCAGAGCGCCTGTATTACAGAAGCCCCATTCCTATGGTACGTCCCGTAGCGGCGCAGAAGACGCGGGTGTGGATTGAGCAGAACCGGCTGTCTGAAGCCCAGGGCTGGGTACGGGAACAGGGGTTAACTGTTGATGACGATCTCAGCTTTCTGCGCGAGTTCGAACATATTACGCTGGCGCGAGTCCTTATGGTTCAATATGGGAATGATCAGCGCGATGACTCCATTGAGGAAGCGCTGCGATTGCTCAGTCGGCTTCTGCAAGCAGCGGAAGCAGGAGGAAGAAATGGTAGCGCCATCGAAATTCTGATGCTGCAAGCCCTCGCGCGCCAAGCGCAGGATGACATCGCTGCGGCGTTGGTGTCTTTGGAACAAGCCCTAACGCTGGCCGAGGCGGAAGGCTATGTTCGCATCTTTGTCGATGAGGGGGAGCCGATGGCAGCTTTGCTAAGAGAAGCCGTGAAACACAGTTCTCTCCCCAACTACGTTGGTCGATTGCAAACGGCTTTTGAGTCGATTGAAGGCAAAGTGCCTACTACCCCACTTCTAATCGAGCCTCTGAGCGACCGTGAACTTGACGTGCTTAAATTGCTTAACACCGAATTAAGCGGCCCGGAAATTGCCCGCGAACTCATGGTGTCGCTGAATACGCTGCGCACCCACACCAAAAACATCTACACCAAACTGGGAGTGAATAATCGTAGGACGGCTGTTCGACGGGCTGAAGAACTCGGTTTATTGTAAGTAACGCCCAAACATCAAAAATGGAGATGAGGCGATTAGAGATTAGGAGATTAGCTTTAAAGATCTCGGTTCAACAGGATTTCGTGGGGTTGACACCATAAAACGTAAAACGTGATGCGTAAAAAAGGATTACGTTTTACGTTTTTTATTGCCCTCACAACATCCTGAACGAATAAATCACCACATCAATCACCACAAATGGTGATGACGACTCACCACATTTATTGATATCCTCTAAACACATACAAAAACACGAGGCAATAACCGAGGCATGAAATGCGTGACACCTACCAATCAAATGATGAGCATTGTGAGCAAGAGCTTTACGAAATTCGCCTCAAGGGACACCTTGACGGGCGGTGGGCCGACAGATTTTGGGATCTGACTATCACTTTGACCGAAAACGGCGAGACTCTTTTAACCGGCCCTATCGTCGACCAAGCCGCACTGCATGGCTTGCTCAGAAAAATACGCGATTTAGGCCTGCCGCTGCTCTCGCTCAATTGCGTTGAATTGGGTCGGACCGATGCCTCATAAAAAAGGTGACAGTCACTTAGACATACCAAATCACTCTATTGAACTAATCCTCTGCTGATTTAAACGATAAGTGACTGTCACCTTTAAAGTCAGTATCATTCAAAATAAGGAGTAAAAAATGAGTTCACAGATGCAAGCCGTTATGTACACCCAATATGGATCACCTGATGTGCTTCAGATCGAAGCTATCGATAAACCGGTTCCCGCCGACAATGAGGTTTTGATAAGAGTCTATGCCACAACTGTAGGGGCGGTCGACGCTATTTTTCGACGGGGTAAAAACTTTTCGGCTCGATTATTCACCGGTCTTTTGAAACCCAAACTTACCAGACCGGGGGGAGAGTTTGCCGGAGAAATTGTCGACGTGGGCAACGCGGTCACCCGCTTCAAGGCCGGCGATAGTGTTTTTGGAACGATGGCACCCAATTTTGGCGCGCATGCCGAGTATATCTGTATGCCGGAAGATGGCGCGATGATTCTAAAACCGGATAGCATGACCTACGAGGAAGCCGTAGCTTTTCATCCTGGCGCATTAACCGCCTTGCCAAATCTAAGAGAGGCCGCCAACGTACAGAGTGGGCAGAAAGTGCTCATCAACGGTGCATCCGGCAGTATTGGCACCAGTGCGGTTCAGTTGGCGAAGTACTTTGGAGCCGAGGTAACAGGGGTATGCAGCGGGGCAAATGTTGAACTGGTAAAATCTCTGGGCGCCGATGCGGTCATCGATTACGAGCAAGAAGACTTTACCCAAACCGGCCAGACGTATGATGTTATTTTTGATACGGTTGGCAAGCGTTCATTCTCAGAATGCAAAGACTCGCTAAAAGAAGGCGGCATCTATCTGACAACCGTTATCACAGCATCAATTTTGCCGCAGATGCTGTGGACATCAAAATTTGGCAGCAAAAAGGCTAAAATTGTCTTCGCCGGTCTGCGGCCCGTCGGCGAGAAGCGAAAAGATTTGGACTTCTTCCTTGAACTGGTTGAGATCGGCGCACTTAAGCCGGTTATCGACCGCTCTTATCCATTGGAAAAGATTGCCGAGGCACACCAGTATGTTGAAACAGGCCACAAAAAAGGCACGGTGGTCATCACAATAGGGGGTAATTAGGCTCTTTGCTCTAAAGCCAGTACCGCAAAACCGGCACCGGTTCGTTCGCTGATCGGCTTCAAGAGATCGATGACGGTTTGAACTGAGGCCGAAGAAGCCGACACGCCGGCCGGGGACGGGGGTGCCTCCCCAACAACGTAAGCGGTAACCAACCGGGGGCGGCCTCGCAGCCACACCCTAATTTGCGGGGTTGCTGCCAAATTCTTGAGCCATTGTGATCGCTCTCGGACGGTGCCGACTACAAGCAGATCAGACCACTCAGATGCCAGAACGGGTATGTTGTATGTTCGTCCTGATTTACGTCCCTTGGTTTCCATCACAATGGCTCCAACCGGCGCTAGTGCCGGTGATCCCACCCCGAGGCGGATTAGAGGCTCCAAAGTCTGATTTAAGGTGCGAAAAAATTTTTTCTCAAGCTGTTGTCGAATTTTGCATACCATCTGTTCTCATCCTTTGTTCGGGCTGTTTTGGAAATATCGGCTCAGCAGTTCAGCTAAGGACTGGAAAACAAATAACTTCGGCATGTCATTTCGAGCGAATAGCGAGAAATCCCTACGGAGTCGCTTTGCCAACGGCCGTCACAAGGATTTCTCCGCCTTCGGCTACGAAATGACATGTCTGAAAATGCGGATGTTATTCCTTTTCAATTCCCAAGCGGTACAAGTTGGTGTCAATCTAACGCGCTTTTTAGAAAGTGACCGGTCACACAAACGCCTGAGTACTGTTTGTACAAGCGGTAATGAACTTGAATGTCTATATTTTATCAAGATATAGTTAATATATCGTTAATAAATTGCTGGCAGTAGTTTGATGATTGCATTGAGGAGCATCGCCTAAAAGAGTTCCTGGTTGACAGGCGGCACTTTTTTGGATTTAGGAAGGGGCGTTCTATAATTGACCCATGTCTACCCCAATTCTTGCCACGAAACTGTATATTCCTCCACCCCGGCCTAACATTGTCCGCCGTCCCCGCCTGATCGAGCAGCTGAACGAGGGTCTCCGTCGCAAAATGATCCTCATCTCAGCCCCGGCCGGCTTTGGTAAAACCACGCTGGTCAGCAGTTGGATTAACGATTTACGAACGGATACTTTACAAGAAAATCAAGTCGTCACTCGTAAACCCAACATCGTCAATCAGGTAGTTTGGTTTTCGCTGGATGAAGCCGATAACGAACCGGTCCAGTTCTTTAGCTACGTCATAACCGCCCTCCGGCACATTGCGGCCGAGATTGGTCAAACGGCGCAGAACATGCTTCACTCTCCCCAGCCACCGTCACCGCAAGCGTTGATGACGATGCTGATCAACGATATCGCCGTTCTGCCCCAGGCGTTTGTGTTTGTTCTCGACGACTACCACGTGATCGACAGTCAACCCCTTCACCAAGCAATCGCTTTCTTGCTGGATCATCTGCCCCCGCCCATGCATCTGGTTGTGATCACCCGGACCGATCCCCCGCTGCCGCTCTCCCGCCTGCGAGCGCGTAACCAAATGACCGAGCTTCGCGAGGGTAGTCTGCGCTTTACACGTGAAGAAGTTACACTGTTTTTAAACACCATGATGGGATTGCCTTTATCGGCCCAGGATCTGCAAGTTTTGGAGGCTCGCACCGAAGGATGGGTGGCCGGCTTGCAGTTGGCGGCCTTATCGATGCAGAATCGCGCCGATATTACGGCCTTCATTAGCAGCTTCAGCGGCAGCCACCGTTACATTCTTGACTATCTAACGGACGAAGTGTTGAGTCGGCAGCCGGAAGGAACACGACGTTTCTTGCTGCAAACATCCATCCTGAATCGCTTATGTGGTCCTTTGTGCGGGGCTGTTACCCTTCAAGAGAACAGCCAGGCCACGCTGGAGAGCTTGGAGACCGCCAATCTATTTATTGTCCCGCTTGATGATGAGCGCCGCTGGTATCGGTATCACCATCTTTTTGCCGATTTGCTACGCCACTATTTAGATCGCGATATCGACCCCCAAAGTGTGATTGAACTCCATCAACGCGCTTACGAGTGGTACAGCCGCAACGATTTCCCCGAAGAAGCCCTTGAACACGCCCTGATCGCAGAAGATTTCGACCGCGTCACCCACTTATTGGAGCGCTTATTCTGGCCCATGATTAGGCGTGGGGAGATAAACACGCTCTCGCGTTGGCTCAGGAAACTGCCGCATAAGCTGATTCAAAGCCGGCCCCGCTTGAGCATTTTTTGTGCATGGATATGCCTGGCTACGATACGCCTCGATGAGGCCGACCCGTTTGTTCACTATGCCGAACAGGCCCTATTGGCCCAGCCAGACCGGCAAGACATCCCCGCCCAAGAAGTGCGCAATTTGTCCGGTGAGATCAATGCCGTCAAAGCCTTTTTAACCCGCGTTCGAGGTAATGCGGCTGAAGCCATCGCCATGTATCATCAAGCGCAGGCCCAGATTGCCGAAGATCATGCTGAAGTACGCGGCGTTGTTTTGGTTGATTTGACACGTGCTTATGTTTTGACGGATGATCTAAACGCAGCTCAACAAACCGCGACCCAGGCCATTGCGGTGAACCGTAAGATTGGCAATGTGTACATGTTGTTGTTTGCGGTATCGATTTTAGCCGAGATTGAGGTTAGCCAGGGGCATCTGCACCAAGCCGCCGAGCAGTATCAGCAGGTTTTACATCAGCTCACGGTTACGGGTGCCCCCCTGCCGCCTTTGGTCGGCTCGATCTATGCCGGGCTGGCCGAGCTTCACCGGGAATGGGGTGACTTGGATCAGGCAGCGGACTATGCTCACCAGGCCATTGAACTCGGCGAGCGCTTTAACTTTCCCGATGGATTGTTTCAGGGCTATTTGGCCTTAGGGCGTATCAAGCAGGCTACCGGCGAATTTGAGGCGGCTTTGGAAGCCTTCCAAAAGGCGGAGCGGCTTATCCGACAGGCTCAAACGGCGCAATGGACAGTCAGTGTAACCGCGTACCAGGCCCGTCTGTGGCTCATGCAATATCAGCTTGATGGTGATGATAAAAAGCGTCAGGCCGGCGTGGGGTGGGCCAAAACTACGGCCCTGGCTGAAAATTGGCGGCAGCACGTAGCCACCGCATTTCTACCCAGCCATCCACCTGACTTTACTCACCTAACGCTGGCCCGCATCTTTATCGTTCGAGATGAAATTGATGAAGCGTTGGATTTATTGGCCTGGTTACAGCAATCCGCCCAAGCCGCCGGTCGTACTCGGAGCCTCATCGAGATATTGGCGCTGCGAGCCGTAGCGTTGCATAAGCGGGGTCAAATAGACCCGGCTTTAACCGCTCTGGAACAGGTCCTTATCCTGGCCGAACCGGAAGGCTTCCTCCGCCTTCTGGCCGACGAAGGCCCGCCGCTGGCCGATCTGCTGGGCCATTTACCGCCGTCGGCCTATCGCGACCGGGTCCTGGCTGCTTGCCTTCGGGTGCCGCCGGCTGACGCAGAAAGCGCCAATCGCCAACCGGGGCTGCCCGATTTGAGCAAAGCCGATGCTTCTAAGCCTCAAAATCTCATCGAGCCGCTCAGCAGCCGGGAACTTGAAGTATTGGGGCTGATCGCCCTGGGCCTCTCCAACCGCGAGATTGCCGAGCGCCTGGTGATCTCCGTCGGTACGGTGAAAAGGCATGTAACCAATATTCACGGCAAGCTCGGCGTCCAGAGCCGAACCCAGGCCATCGCCAAAGCCAGAGAATTAGACTTGCTGGTTTGATTACCCCTCTTTTTTACGACCCCTAATGTTACCTTTGATACACGACACTACGACCCCTTTGTTGATAAACTGAACTCATCTTAAATAAAATTTAGGATTTGGGAGTCAGGAATTAGGAATTAGCTTTGCCCTGAATCCTAATTCCCAATCCCTAATTCCTAGTTTCAAAGGAGGTCAACAATGATTAAGCAAAAAACCATTCGTCGACAAACATTTGGCGCAGGGCTATTAAAACTGTTTCAAAAACGGAGCGTTCAGCTTCTAACGGCCGGGTGGATTACCAGCTTGATACTGGTCTTAGCGATAGGCATCGAGGGGCTGCCGACGCAAGTCTTTGGTGAGTCGGCGACGATAGCGGTGTTGGGCCAGTTAGGATTACTTGCCGCCGAACTGCTCATCATCGCCATAATTTATGTCACAACGCGACACCGCACACCCGTTGACTTTGCCGCTCGAGTCGGAGAGCGCGGCAAAACCGTTGCTGAAACAACATTGTTTTGGGGTTATATTGTCATCGGCCTGGCTATCGGTGGTTATTTGGGCTTTGGCCTCCACCCGGAAGGAACCATCTTTGGGCCTTTGCGCCAGGTGATGCCGATGGAACTGATGGCCTGGGCCGGTTTTAACTTTGTCCTCTTTGGGCTGATTCCGTACATCGCTTTTCGGGCTTTGGGCTATTCCCATGACGACTTGGGCCTAACATCGAGCAATCTTAGGGCCGATGTGCTGCTCATTCTACTGGTCTTGAGCATCGAAGCGCTCTTTGAACTGACCGGCTTCACCGGCATTCTTTACCTGACTCCGACCCAACTGCTGGCCGGGATACCGCTATCCTTTCTGATCCACCTGTTTGGTACCGGCCTGCCGATTATGATCTGCATCCATTCCATCTTGATCCCGCGCTACATGCAGTTGACCGGCTCAATGATAACTAGCACCATTTTAGGCGGGCTAACCTACGCTGCCTTCCACATCTTTGAATATTGGACGGTCTTTGATACAGCCTCGCTATCACTCCTATCGATTATCTTCGTTTTCAGTCAATTCACCGGGCCGGGCATGATCAAGGCTATTCTAACTCTGCGAACCGGCAATGCCTGGGTTCACCTGTGGTCGTATCACGCTATTGCGCCCCACGTGATGATCGATACGCCTCATATTGTTGAGGTATTCAAACTGAAGTAAGGAGCAAGGAGTAAGGAGTAGCAAATAAGGCACCTACTCCTTACTCCTCGGTTTGAGGATGATGAAGTAATGAATTAACTCACTGAGGAAAAACACCATGGACAACATCTATCACATCCGAGTAAAAGGCCATCTTGACGCGAGTTGGTCTAATTGGTTTAACGGTTTGCAAATAACGTGTCGTGAAGACGGTGCCACAGATTTGGTCGGACCGATTGCAGACCAGGCGTCCTTATACGGTCTACTACTCAAAATTCGCGATTTAAGCCTACCGCTCTTGTCCGTCAATCGTGTTGAGCCGATATCCTCGGACAACCCTTAACTAATAAAAAGGTAACTCTTCTAACGGTCGATCAGATGGGCTTCATACTCAGACTTGAACTTATCGAGAGAGCTGTTCAGCACCGTGACTGCTCCATCGACCAAAGCACAGCGACCGCTGCCCGGCAGCAGCTTGCCGAGATTAACAAGATGATCTAACTCGGCCCGCCGACCGCGACCGGTGTCGATTTTGCGCAGGACTTTAGAAATCTGGCGGGTGCCGATCTTACACGGTGGGCATTGTCCACAGGATGAGTCGGCAAAAAAGTCAACATATTCCGTAACCCGCTTGACGATGCCTGTCCCTTCGGAAATGACGATCATGGCTCCGGTACCCAGCCGCGAACGTCTTTCCTGAACCGAGTCCCAATCCAGAGCGACATCCAGGTCTTCACTGGTTAGGATGGTGTTCGACGGCCCGCCTGTGAAAACCGCTTTGAACTCCTTGCCGGCCAACATGCCGCCGCCATACTCAAAGACGAGATCGCGCAGGCTGGTGCCCATCGGCAGTTCATACACGCCCGGATGCAAAACATCGCCGCTCAGGGAGTAAATCTTGGTCCCGCTGGCCTGGCCCACACCCAGATTGCGATACCACTCAGCACCATGTTTGACGATGTGGGTAACGTGGGCCAGGGTTTCAACATTGTTGATCAAGGTCGGCTGGCCGTGAACGCCGTGTTGGGCCGGATAGGGCGGCTTCTTTTTGGGAAACGGAAAACCACCTTCCACAGACGAAATAGCCGCTGTTTCCTCGCCGCCGATGTACAACCCGGAACTCAGAAAAACGCGCAGGGTTAAGGGGCGTCCCAAACTATCGGCCACCGAGGCAAATAAGGGGTGAGCCTCCCACTGCGCAACGGCCTGTCGCGCGGCCTCGACCGCCTTTTCTTCGTGGGGATTGATGTAGAGGATGAGATGGTTGACCCCGGTCGCCAGAGCCGTAATCAGTGCGCCTTCGATGATCTGATTGGGTGTCTTTTCTAAGAGCAGTCGATCCTTAAATGTGCCTGGCTCATCTTCGTTGCCGTTGCAAATGAGATATTTCACCTCAGCGTCTTTCTCGGCCAGAACAAATTGCCACTTGCGATAGGTTGGAAAACCGGCCCCACCCATGCCGCGCAGATTAGAGTCTTCGATGGTTTTGATTATCGCCTCCGGTGCTGCGAGCGCATTTTGCAGCCCTTCGCCGCCACCGTTAGCTAGCCAGGCCTCAAGATTGGACCCGACCTGATTGTTTTCATGGAGCAAGACTTGATTGAGTTGGTTCGTCATGGAAATCTCCCTTAAATCTCACCGGCGATGTGCGCCCGCAGATTGAAATTGGCGTAATCGGGATACAACTGCGGCCCGTGGTTATCCAGAGGCAAGCCGGCCAGCGTGAGTTCCCGCTGCCACTTGTGAACGTGCTCGATGGTGAGCCTGCGGTGAGGAGCGTTATGGCGCAGTCCGGCGGCGGCGACCCCGGCCCGCCACCCAAAACTCATAATCTCCAACAGGGCATTACCCATCAACCGGTTGCGACCGTGGATGCCGCCGGTAACCTCACCGGCACAAAATAGGCCGGGTACGGATGTGCTGCCGTTGCGCTGAATGACCACGCCGCCGTTTTGGTAATGCAGCGTGGGGTAAACCAAGAAGGGCTTCTCTGCCGGATCGTGGCCGCACTTGTGGGCCAGATGTCGTAGCGAGCCAAAGCGCTGGAGTATGCCGGGCCTTTGCTGTTCCAGACGGGGGGTATCTAACCAGACCCCCACCTGTCCATCCCAATCGATACCTCGGCCTTCCTCACATTCGCGAATAATCGACGCCGCAACCACATCACGAGGTTGCAGTTCGTCAACAAAGCGTTCGCCCAACCCATTGAGCAGCGTCGCCCCGGCCGAACGGGCAGCTTCCGAAACCAAACTGCCGGCCAGATGGCGCGGATAGGAGACACCGGTGGGATGGTATTGAAAGGAATCAAGCTCACGCAATTTTGCTCCCAGCCGATAGGCCAGAACCAGACCGTCGCCCGTCGCCCCAAAGTGGTTCGAGGTCGGAAAGGCGTTTAAATGCATCCGGCCAATGCCACCGGTGGCTAAAATAACGGCATGGGCGCGGACCAACATCAACTTACGATGTCTCATATCGTACACCGCCGCACCGGCGCAATGGCCGAACTCATTCGAAAGTAGCTCGACCACCGGTTTGCTGCGCCAGACTTCGATCCCCGGTCGGTAGGTGACCGCCTCGCGCAGCACGCGCATCATTTCCAGGCCGGTGTAATCGCGGAAGGAGAGAATGCGGGGCGCGGAAGTTCCGCCCGCTCGCTTAAGGCTGAGGCTGGCGAACGGATCTTCGCTTTCTTGATCGAACTGCATGCCCAACTGGATCAGCCAGCGGACGACATCGGGACCGTCCATCACCATTTGGGATACCAACTTGCGATCCGCTTTGAAGTATCCGGCCCGCAGCGTATCTTCAAAGTGCTGTTGGGGGGTGTCATCAACGCCAACGGAGGCTTGCAGGCCGCCCTCAGCCATAACGGTGTTGCAGTCACCCAGGCGCAGCTTGGTGGTGAGGATAACCCGCGCGTCGTTTTCGGTCGCGACCAGAGCGGCGGCACAGCCGGCTCCCCCACCGCCGATAATCAATACATCGGTATCAACGATGGACGCGCCGGCCAGATCAACCTCGTCAATCAAGGAATTGCTTTGCAAAACTTGAGCCAGTTGGCGTTGGCACACGTCGCCCTGGTTAGCGCCAATCTGTAGCGTCGTGGTGGTATTCGTCTGGTAGTCGGGATGGAACTGCTTGAGCAAGCTTTCTTTAGAGGAGTCATCGAATTGTACCGGGTCTGATGAGCCGGTCTGATAATTCTGCCAGGCGGTTTCATAAGGAACACCGTTAGTCATTTCAATCACGCTCCTCAGTCGAAGCCTCAGGCGCTTCATAATCGAAGTACAGTTCTCCCCGCTCCAACTGGTTCAACCGCTGCATCAAATTAAAGGGGCGAACGACCAGTGAAGGGACCACCCGGCGGACCAACAGGCCCAGATGGTTGGGGTCGATGAATTCGGGGCAAATGTGGCTGCATAGATTGCACATAATGCACGTTTCAAAGATGTCACCCGCCGCACCAAGCTGTCCTTCAACCGCCAGATTAACGCCGCGCTCGACCTTGATCCCTTTGGGGCAAGCCGAGTCGCAGCCACCGCAGTGGCGACAGTGGGCGGCTTCAGGAAAAGTTTGATTGACCTGGCTGACCAGTTGCCAGGTATCTTTAAAGCTGTCAATTTGGTAGGGATGATCACTCAACCGCTCGAGGAAGGGGACAAACGTAACCTGCATTCCGGCTTCAATGAGCGTTTCGCAGGCCAGCACCATCTTGACCTCCGTTGAATCGGCGCGCCGGATGATGGCCCGGCAGGAGCCGCATACCCCTCCCAGGCAGCCGACCCCTTGAACATGCACGTGGCCTGCCTCCCAGACCGCCTCAATAATCGACCGGCCAGGCGACGCCGTGACCGATCGCCCTTCAACGTCAATCGTAATTGGTTCGTGATCCACAAATAGCTCCTCGTTGAGTACTTTAGACTTATTATTAGTGTCATTTATTTTTCGCCATTATTAAGAACATGATTGGCAGGATTAACGGATCAAAAAAAAAAGAGTGTGAAAATCCGTTAATCCTGCGCATCCGTGTTCTTAAATTAGTTGACTATAAGCATGGCGAAAACTTCAAGACACTGACACTTATATTAGACATTATATCGATTAGAAAAGACAAAACAGAAAAAAGAGATAAACTAAGGGCAACCAAGAGAAAGCAGGAGT
>JAGRBZ010000217.1 GCA_020433805.1 Anaerolineae bacterium | reverse complement strand
AGTACAGCCGCAGCCAAGAAGCGGAAAAGAACTGGGAAGAAGCTGAGCAGGCCGGTCGACTAGCTGCTCGCTTAATCTCCACAGCCGATGACAGCCGCGAGGCACTGCTGCGCATTCAATTGGGTAAAGCGCGTTGGCATCTGGATCGGCAGGAAATTGAGGCTGCCGCTGCTATTTATGAGTCGCTCCTGGCCGAGGTAGATGCACCACGTCAGGTTATTGAAAACGATGTTTTACGCTACAGCCAACAGCAGGAAGAGGAAAATAATTGGGCCCAGGCTGAGGCTACCCTAACGTTGTTGACCACCCTCTTTCCTGACAACTATGAAAATCAAAGCCGCCTTATCGATGACCTCTGCCGCCAGGGCGAGTATTATTTAGAGCAGAACCAGCTTGATAAGGCTAAATCAGCGTATCAACGTGCGCTTGCGACCAATCCCGAAAATCACGCACTGCGCCACCTTATCCGATCGGGGTTTCAATCATACCGGCAGAAACAGGGCAATCAAAGCAGTATTGCCGCCAGAACATCGATAAAAGAAGCCATGCAGATACTGGTCGAAATTTTGGGGCAAAGTGATATGTTAGCCTGCCGCTGGTTATCCGAGGCGCAAGTTGACCTGGGCGATGCGCTTTTGGCTAAAGATCGGTTGGTCGAGGCCCAAATAGCCTATGGTTATGCGGTCGATGATATAACCTATGTTTTACAGTTTGCGAAAGAAAAAGATCAGATATCATCGCAAGAGCGGGCTATTGTGTGGCTAAAGCTGGCTCACCTTGATCTTAGTCAGTCTCGCTTCGACTCGGCGATGGAAAATTTTGAGCGGGCATTGACCGACTCGGCGGCAGAGCAAAAAATTGTAATGGATATCAAAAGTGTCTTTCAAGAGTATCGCCAACAGCAAGAGAAAATACCGCGTTGGAATCAGGTAGAGCGAGCCATGGATATGCTAAATCGCCTATTTCCGGAAGATGAAGACGCTCGCTTCGAGACGGCCCAAGCCCGTGCCGCTCAGGCCGATTGGCATTTAAGACGCGCTATCCCCGACTTGGAAGCGGCTATTCGTTTGGCCCATAGCGCACTGTTGGATACCAGTTTGACCTATGAAAACAGTGACCGCATTGCCTCCCAACTCAAAACCACCTTCTACCAGCACCGGTTGCAACAAGAGCAGGCTGATCCTCCCAACTGGAAGCAGGCCGAGCAGGCTATGAACAGTTTGGTCAGTCTCCTACCCGGTGATGATGAAGTGAATTTTTGGCTGGCAGATACGCGCGTAAAACAGGGCAATTGGTATTTATCTCAATCCAATTCATCAGCGGTTCAAAGTCGCCACACGCTGCAACAAGCTGCTGATGCGTATCGTCGGGCGCTGAAAGATCTACCCGAAAACGAAAGCGTCGTCATCCAGATGAAGCAAAGCTTTGAAGCCTATCAGCAGCGTCAGCAAAACGCATCGCCTCCGGCCTGGCCGCCGGCGATTCAATCTTTGAAAATTTTAGCGGGTTTGCTTCCTGGCGATCAACAGGTTGAACAGTGGCTAGCAGATACCTACCGTAAACAAGGAGCCTGGCTTTTGCAACAAGAAGTTGAGCCGACCGAGGCCGCATCATACTTATCGGAGGCAGAAGAGGCTTTCCAAATAGCAATGGCCGGTCAATCGACCGACAAGGCCGAACTCAATGATGCCATCCTGCTCCACTTTAGAGATTACGGCCAACGGCAAACGCAGCTTGATCCCCCACGTTGGGCGTTGGCTGAAGAATCGTTGGCTATTTTGGCCCGGCTGCTACCAGAGGCAGACGAAATTCGACAATACCGGGCTGATCTCTACCTGGCCCAAACCGACTGGTTGTTAGCCCAGCCAAAGGTTGACCTGGCTGAGGTAGAAAAAGGGTATGCCTCAGCGCTCAAAGCGCTATCGAAACCAAACGACACGTTAGTGACTCATATTCAACAGAAAATTAAGAGCTATCGGCTATCTCAACAAAAGGCAGATCCTCCCAACTGGGATCAGGCCGAAAAAGCGGTGGCCATTGTTGCCAAGTTACTGCCTCATGACGAGGAAACGCCCTGGCAGTTGGCCGAGCTCCATTTAGAGCGGGGCAGTTGGTTGTTGCAGCAGCCGGTGGATGAACTCGATCAGGCGGAAGCACTTTTAACGAAAGCAGAAGCATATTATCGCCAGGCGCTTGAGGCATTACCCGATGAACAGGAAGCGCTGTTAGACCAAATTAAGAAGGACTTTAAACAGTATCGTCTTAAGCAGATTCATCACGAGCCGCCCCGCTGGCAGTTGGCCGAAAACGCGATGGTCATTCTTACCCGGCTGGCCGGAAATGAAGGGGATACTCATCGCCAGTTAGCCGAAGTGCGAACGGCTTGGGGGCGCAGCTATATTCAGGCCGAAACGGAGACAGCCGAGGAACGCGAACAACACCTGCTTCAGGCCAAGGCCATTTACCAACGGGCTGTAGCCGAGCTACCGGACGACGTAACGGAAATCACCCGGTCAATCAAGGCTGACTTTAATGGTTTTCGATTAAAAGAGGAGCAGTCGACGACGCCGAACTGGTCTTTAGCTGAACACGTGATAGTTATGTTGGCCGATCTATTACCGAAAGATGCAGAGGTTCAAGGTTGGCTAGCCGATTTCTATATCGCTCGCGGGCAGTATTTCGAAAATGAGGCGCAGGCTATTGGTGGCTGGCGGCGTGAAGCCCAGCAAACCGAACTTTTCGAGCAAGCCAGTCTCTTTTATAGCAATGCCATTATGGCTGCCGCTCGTCGCGTTCAGATTGATCTCTCGGCAGCAGCCTGGCAGCAGTTAGCCCTTATAAAAGCAAAAATGGGGCATTTGCATCGTCATGGGTTAAACGATCAAATTGCGGCACAAACGGCGTATCAAGATGCGCTATCAAACTGGCAAAAAGCCATTGACTCAGGCATCGATAAGTCGGCTTACAAAACTATTGCTGCCACTTATATTGATTATGGCGATATTTTATTAGAACGGGGCGATTTGTCAGCAGCCGGCGTGAATTATCTCGCGGCAAAAGAACTTTTGACCGAGGACTCATCAGGGCTGCGTGACATCGATGTGCGGCTACAAAATTATCAAGAGCGCCAGCGGCGGAGTGGCTTTAAAAAGCAAATGGTTGAAACGGGAGAAATACGCCATCAGCTTCAGCCGGACAATTCCGAAATCTGGCAAGAGTTGGCTACGGATTTGGTTATTTACGGAGGCCAATTTCTTAACGACAATGAGTTTGATCTGGCCAGGCCATTTTACGAACGGGCAATGCAGCCTGCTTCTGCAACCTTAGCGCTGGAGGAGAGCAACCGCCAACGCTTGAGCCAAATGATTATGCAGGCGGTCGTGAATTTTATCAACCGTCAAAAACAGGCCGATAACTGGCGTCAGGCTGAAGAGGCTGAAGAATGGCTTGATAAAGCTGAGTTCATAAAAGATAAACAGATTATATTGCCGCCTCCACCATCCACACTTTGGACACAATTACGAAGTAGAAAAGCCGGTTTAGCGGCAATTGCCATAATCATAATCATTGGTGGTATTATCTGGGGCCTCGGCCTCTATTCTGAGGATTCGTCATTTATACCTGCTTTGGCTCTGGCACCAGACACGCCTACACCAACACCAACAGCCACCGCTAGCCCAACTCAAACGTCCAGCCCAACCGCAACCGCAACAACAACGGCAACTGCGACCACTGTTCCTCCTTCGCCAACGCCTATCGTGCTGGTTGTTACGGCTACGCCATTGCCCACCGAAACTAAGACTCCTACGGTTACATCTACGCCTACACAAACCCCTATACCAACCCTAACACCTACGGCCACCCCGACACCCTACCCATCGCCCCAACTTGTTAGCCCGGCTAATAGCGAAATTCTGCAAGGGGCGGAAGGACCACACCAGTTAGAGTGGGAGCCGGTATTACCGGAACTGGAGAGTAACCAGTTTTATTTTATTGAGTTAAATTATGTAAAAGATGGACAGGCCACGATATTTACCCAACTGCAAAGAGAAACCGAGTGGGAATTTTCGTCCGACCTCCTTTTACAGGCCGATCCGCCAGAGCGAGCAGTTGAATGGCAGGTGTCTCTTGTCAGTTCCAACGGCGATATTCGCTCGGTTGAGCCGCTTAGCGAGACGAGTGAAACCCGTACATTTTCCTGGGAGCGTATTCCCTTACCGTCCGGCGAGGCACTGAGCGTTGAAGTTAATTCGCAAGACAGCGACCTGATATTGGTTACGCTGCGGGGTCAAGGTATTTATATATCTACCAATGGCGGGGTCGATTGGCGTCAAGTGATGCAAGACACCTCGGTTGAAGGATTGCATGGTGCTCCGGCTAATCCTTCTACAATTTATGCGGGGGCGTTTGCCCGTGTTCTTAAATCAGCAGATGCCGGCGAAACCTGGCGACGACTCACCATACCATCCAGCACCCAAGTTTACAATCTGGCTACTGATCCGAACATTGCTGATTATGTTATCGCCGCTACAGGGCGAGGACTGTTGCATAGCTCTAATGGAGGGCAGAGTTGGATTGGTCTTGAGCGTGCACAGGGGGGTCAAGTATTGGATGTCGATTTCTATAGTATTGTCGCGACAACTACATCATCAGGAAACCGCGTTTATGTGGCCGGTATAGGCGACCAGATCTACTGGCGCGGAACCCGAGATACAACGACGCAATGGCAAACCCTGGTATGTACCGTGTGCGCCCGCAGCATCCACAGCTTAGCGATCAACGGCGAGAAAATGTTGGCCGGAGCAGATGAAGGCCGGCTGGGTATCAGCAACAATCTTGGCAACGACTGGCTAAGGACCGATACGCCTGAAACTAACCCAACCCTAAAATTCTCAGCAATTGTTTTTGATCCCAATGATAGCAACGTTATCTATGCCGGCAGCGGCACCAACCGCAACCCGGCCGATGGTGAAGGATTATTCCGTAGTATTAATGGCGGGCAGAGTTGGAAATTTCTTAATACCTGGAATGAGGGTGTTGGAAAAGGGACATACGTTCAGGATATTGCAATTGATGGGAAAGACAGCAGTATTATTTTTATTGCTACCTCAGAAGGCGTCTTCCGAACAGACGATGGAGGAGCAACTTGGGACAAGCAGTGAGAGTACAAAACCCTTTTATTTATAACGCGCCGGTTCCACCCCAAAAATTTATTGGTCGCTATCAAGAAGTCGATCAAATCTTAGGCAGCCTGGCTAATCCGGCCCGCACCAGTGTGGCAATCTCGGGTGATCCGCGTGTGGGGAAAACCTCACTACTGCATTATTTACGCATGGAGGAGGCTCAAGAAGGTATGGGGCTGTCACCAAGCTGGTGTCACTTTATTTATCTCGATTGCCATACCATTATGCCCTTCCGAGAAACAACATTCTGGCGTTTTATACTGCGAATACTCGGCCAACACTTTAAAAATCACGAAACGCTCTATCCACAAATACGCGATTTGCTCAAACAGAGTACACCCGACACTTATGATCTGAGTACTTTCTTTGATGATGTAGCCCAATCCGGCCATTTAGTGGTTCTTCTGCTCGATGAATTTGAAGCGGTTACGGAATATCTTGACCCCGAAGCGCCTCAGTTTCTATATCACCTGCGGGCCTTGGTCAATCGGCCCGATCGCGGCTTGGCGCTTATCGTGTCGACACGGATGCCGCTTAAGCAATTGTGTGCCGGCTTTCGATTTGCCGGTTCATCGTTTGATAACGTTTTTTCTTCAATTACGCTTCATCCGTTCAATGAAACTGAGGTTGATGAACTTTTAGATCATTATCATGTTGACTTCTCTGCACAAGAGCGGGCCGATCTGCGTCGACTGGCGGGTCATCATCCTTATTTGGTGCAGCTCACAGGATCACTCATGCTCCGCGCGCGAAGCAATAGAGTGATTGAAGAGAGTAGCACCACTCAAATTGAGGCCGACTTAGAGCGCGAAACGGAAGTGTATTTCACCGACATTCTGCGTTGCTCACAGGATCAGGAACAGATGCTGCTCACATGGTTGGCGTTAAGCACTTTTGATCGGCAAGTAATACCAGGGCTATCGACACTTTTGGAGCGGTACGAACAGGGGATAATGCGCCTTGTCGAGCGGGGTTTGGTCTGTCAAAATATAGACAAAGTTACACTATTTTCCCCAATTTTTTGCCGGCGAGTGCTTCACAAGAATTTGGTTACGAAAGGGCATCAAGTGCTGGCCGATTGGAATCAATATCTCCATTTTTTATCGCCTCCTCAAAAAGAGGTGTTTCGACATCTGGTTGAACAGATTAATAAACGCCCTGTCATCATTAAAAAACCGGAATTGTTGGGGCCGCTAACGGTTGAAACTCCTTATAAACCGCCACAAAATGGCGAAGTTACGCAAAAGCTTGATCGCTATGAGGTGGGAAAGCTGATCGGCAAAGCGAATTTCGCCGATATATTTCAAGGGTACGATCCCCATCTTGATCGACCGGTAGCCATTAAGCGGCTTAGCACCACACTTAAGGAAAACAGCAATGAAATTCGCGCCCGGTTTGGCCTTGAAGCCCGGGCGATTGCTGTTTTACGTCATCCCAATATTCTGCAAATTTATGATTTTGATATTAAACGCCGACGCCCGTACATGGTGATGGAATTTATAGAAGGGCAGAATCTTAAAGAACATCTATACGACCTGCAAGCAACAGGGCGCACTCTATCGTGGGAAGAGGTTTTACGAATTTCCGGACGGGTAGCTGACGCACTCGATTACGCGCACCATCGGAACATGATCCATCGTGATGTTAAGCCGGCAAACATCATGCTGGGCAATGATGGAGGTGTCTTTCTTTCAGACTTTGGCCTGGTACGCTTGTTAGACCAGCCGGGATTAACCCAGACCGGTCGGCTCATCGGCACCTTTGAATACATGGCTCCTGAGCAGGTTCGGGGCGATAGCCATCAGATCGATCATCGAGCCGACATCTATGCCTTGGGTTGTCTTATTTACGAGATGCTCACCGGTCGTCCGCCATTTACGGCCACCCAACTGCCCCGTGCCCATCTGGAGAAACAACCCATTCCGCTTACACATTTTGTCCCCCATCTCCCAAAAACGGCCAGCCACATTGTACTGCAAGCGCTAGCTAAAAATCCAGCCGAACGACCAGCCAGGGCGTCGCAACTGGTTCATGATTTAAGCCAGGTGCTGAAACAAAACCACACCACCTTTCAGTTAAGCGGAAGCGTTTTTTTAGACGATATTCGTACAGAAATTATCAGGCAACTTTATACCGAAGGTCACCAACCCAACATTAGTCGAGTTAATATTAATCGACAGTTCCAAAGTGGGCTAAGCGGTACAGACGTTATATTGGCTCAGCCCATTGATGATCATGGTCGCGGTTTGGCTTGGGAAGTTATTAAAATAGGACCGGCCACGATGCTGCGCCGTGAGAACAACCGTTATCGTCAATATGTTAAGGGACGATTGCCGGCCACAGCAGTAAGTTTAGAACGTGGACCTGTCCAATTGAGGGATTTTGGCTGTTTAAGTTATGGTTTCGCCGGAGACCGCCCCTTTGGGACGGTGCAAGATTTAGAAGATTATTATGCTAACCATACTGTTCAAGAAGTGATTGGAGCACTGACTCAACTGATGGTTCCGCTTGATGATCGGTGGTATGGTCAAAGCTCGCCACTTCACGGCAGCTTTGCTGAAGAGTACGAAGCGCAACTGCCGGCTCATTTAAGAATTGAAGATACAATTATAACATCCTATCAAAGCTTTAAGGATCCAGAGCATCGACTGGTTACAATTGAGTCGATATTGGGCAATGACAATTACGCTAATATTGGTGAGCGAGTCGCTATCCAAGATTTAAGTGTAACACAAGTCATGCCGCATCGCGTTAATTTGACCAGTGCGGGCGACGGTCCCAAAATCTGGATTCGGGCTGAAATCAAATTACCGCTCCCTGACCTACAAGAAGGTGACCGGGTTAATATTATGGGTACCGTTAAAGCCCGTCGCAGTGATAGGTTAGCAAAGATAGCCCAAAACGTCGATGAAAGTTTTTCTTTTTTCACGCATCAGACCAATGGTATGCTCACCATTGATGGTGGTCGTCTCACAATGCCGGATCCGCTGGCTATTTACCCCCGTTTTCTAAAAAAGCAACTTGATGGTCGAAAGGCGATTATCCATGGCGATCTACACCCCGGCAATATTCTCATTGACGACGCCGGACGGGCATGGCTTATTGATTTCGATCAGGTGCGGGAAGGGCATGTTTTATACGATTTTATTAGGCTGGAAACAATTTCGCGGTTGTTTATATTGGGCAAAGCTCGGCAGATGACGTTACAAAATAAAACGAGCACGCAACCGATTGAGCCAAATACATGGCCTCACCCGTTTACGATTTCGGAGTATGTAGACTTTGAGATGAACTTACTCGATCAAACCTTCCAAAGTTCGCAACAAGAGCAACAACATCCGGAGTTAGACAAAGCCACCGAGTTTATTCTGGCAATTCGTCAATTGGCTCAACCCTACCTGCGCACCACCAACAATTGGGATGAATATCTGGTAGGTTTATTTTTGCACAACCTGGCCCAGCTAAGATTTTACGAGGAGATGCCCCAAATCGCTATCTTACCCCTAACGACAGCCGCTGTTCTTGGCCAAGCACTCACCTAAGCCCGACAACTTCAACCTGTGCCGCTATAAAAATCGGGATAGAGCGCCCTTAAACAATGAGGGCACAGACCGTGGCTAAAATCCGCGTCAGAATGTTCTCGGATATAGACCTCAACTTCGTGCCAGTATCCCTTATCATCGCGAATTTTTTTACATTGAGCGCAAATGGGTAAAAGCCCCTTTAACGTTTGTATTTGATTTAAGGCAGTTTGTAGCTCTGCATTACTTTGCTGCAACGCCTCATTCAAACGCGCCATCTCCATTAGATCACCAAAACGGGCCAGGGCAACCGTAATAGCGCTCTCTAAATCGCGGGCGTGGGGCGGTTTGCGTAAATACGCGCCTACACCTACTTCGCTCGCTTTAACAATTAGCTCCGGCGTATCGTAGGCTGTCAAAATAACAACCGGCGTTGGTGCGTTTCGCTGAATTTCCTCAGCGGCTTCAAGTCCACCCATCGTCGGCATTTCGATGTCCATCAAAACCACATCCGGCTGCATCAAAAGGGTCATATCGACGGCTTGACGACCATCGGCGGCTTCGCCGACAATGGTGAAGCCGGTTTGCTCAAGTTTACCTCTGATCATCTTGCTAACCAGGTAATCATCTTCTGCAATCAAAACATCGATGTATTTATAGCTTTTCATCACGATTGTTTTCTAAAGCCTCGGGGCCGTTACTACTCAAAAGTTCAAATTGTATAACGGCTACCGCCCCCGAATCGTTATACAACCTTAAATCGCCACGCAAACTGCGCGCAATAATATTTTGAATCAAATCGAAGCCAACGCTGTAGTGCAGCGACGTTTCCTGCAAAATTTCTTCAGGATAGCCCTGTCCATTGTCACCAAACTCAAACCTAACCCAATGCCTATTCGCCTCGGTTATTTGCCGGATATTGACACGAATTTCCGCATTTTCTTCTACAGTTGAGAAACCGTGCTTGACCGCATTGGTAGTTAACTCATTGATAACCATTGCCAAATAATGCGCTTGGGCCGGCAAGACGAGAACCGATGAGGCTGAAATTTTAACAGAAACATTTTGATTGAGTGTTAATCCGCGAAGCGCCGAGTGGATGATTTGCTCGGACAGCCGTTCTAAAGAGAGCGGTGCCCATTCTGAGTCGGAGAGCAGACTGTGTACTGTAGCCAAGCTCTGAACCCGGTTGATCAAATCTTCTACAATTGATTGGTAAAGGGCGTGATTATCAACTCTGGTACGGCTTTGCTCGGCAAAAAGCAGCCCTATAATGGCCGACAGGTTGTTTTTAACGCGATGGTTGATTTCGTCCAACAAAACTGTTTTCGTTTTAGCATCTTGCTGCACCTGGGCGAAAAGCTGGGCATTTTCAATAGCAACGGTCGCAGTGACCGCCAGCGACTCGACCAAGACCAAATCAGTGATGTTAAAACGATTGACTTGTTCGTCTAACACGTGTAAAACGCCAATGACGCCATATGTAACTCTCTTCAAGGGAACACTGATGAGCGAACGCAGATCTAGACCGATCCGCCGATCTACTCCCTTAAAATGGCGATTATCAGCAGCCAGGTCCGGAACAATTAAGCTCTCACCGGACTGCGCTACCCATCCAGCAATACCTTCACCTGGTAGCAAGCGCCAGCCTTGCACCCTTTCATTATAAGGGCCGATAGCCTGCCGACATACTAATTCACCTAATCCATCTTTATTTTTTGCTGTTTTAGGGTCAACTAACCAAATGGAGCAAGCTAAAGCACCGAGCAATTGTCGGCTCTCTTCTAATACCGTAGTTAAAACTTCATCAAGGTCTAAACTAGAGCTTAACTTGCGACCGGCCCGGTTAAGCGACTCTAATTCACGATTTCGGCGGCGTAGTACCTCAACAGCCTCTTTCAACACCTGCTCCGATAGACGGCGCTCGGTAATATCCTTGCCGGTAGATACAAAATGGGTAATGTGACCGTTAGCATCCTTTATCGGGGTGATAGTTTGTTCTTCATAAAATAATGTGCCGTTTTTCTTTTTATTAATGACAACATCGCGAAAAACTTTACCGCTATTAATCACATTCCACATACGGTCGTAAAATTCTTCGTTATGTTGTCCCGATTTAAGAAGGCGAGGCGTTTTACCAATAACATCTGTGCCGGTAAACCCTGTCAACTTTTGAAAAGCGGGATTCACATATTCGATTATACCTTCGCTATTGGTAATGATCATATGGTCGGCGGTTTGCTCGACTGCGCGCGAGAGTTTACGCAGCAGTTCATCCGTTTTTTTTCGGCGTGAAATATCCATGAAACCGGCAAGAATACCTGCAAACTGATCATTTTCAAATAAGGAGCTGGCACTAAAAAGAATGGGAATCTCTTCGCCGTCTTTGGTTATAATTATGGTCTCGTATTTTGTGGCGAACCCGGCCTGGTGCTGAGCCAATTTGGCGGCAACGCGCTCTTGCTGATGGGCAGCAATAAACTGAAGAATATTTTTGTGGATAAGTTCGTGGCTGTTGTGCCCTAAAATAAGAGCGCCTTTAGGGTTGATAAACGTAATCTCATATTTAGGGTCGATAATCAACAGACCCTCTTCTACATTATCAATAATATTTTCGTTAAACAAACGTAACTTGTTTGACTCTTCATAGAGTCTGGCGTTTTCGATGGCGATAGCCGCTGTTGCAGCCAACGACTCGACCAATTCCATATGGGATCGATCAAATCGATCGACCTCTTTATCAACAACTTGAATAACTCCGATCACACGATTCTTAATGCGCAAAGGAACGCTGAGGATAGAGCGCAAACGGAGACCCGTCTGCTCATCAATCCCCTTAAAGTGACGGGGATCGGTGCGAATATCCGATACGATAAGACTTTTCCCGGTTGAACCTACTTCGCCAACAAGCCCTTGCTCCATAGATAAACGCCAGCCGCGCACTATCGTGCTGTGCGGATCGGTAACTTGACGACACACAATCTCCTTAGTGTTTTCATCAACCAACCAGGCAGAACAAGCAACAACGTTAAGATTATTCTGAATCTCTTCCAGGACATTTGTGATAACTTGATCGAGATCAAGAGAGGAAACAAAGACCTGACCGGCCCGATTGAGCAAATCAAGTTCTTGATTTCGACGTTTTAGGAGGGCATCGGTCTGGTGATTCTTTTTGAAACGCTGCTCTCGATGATGGGTTTGAAGAGCAGTTTCAACCGTAATGTGCAGTTGCTGAGCGGTAAAAGGTTTAACAAGACACCCATAAAAATTGTGGCTCTTAACCTGCTGCAATGTAGCTTCATTAACTGTCGATGCAAGATGGACAATGGGGATGTCAAGGTTATATAAGGCTTCTATTGTAAATCCCGCGTCGCCTCTATCATGAACCCATTCGCTATTAAGCAATATCAAATCAGGAGCACACTTTTTTATGTCCTCTATAATCTCTTTACTGAAAGTAGCACAGGAGAACACGTCGTATCCTAACCGCTCGAGGATTTGTTTTATATATTCAGCGCTAATATCGTCATCAGCAATCATTATGCGCGCATTAGACATTCCATGCTTCCTTACATAAGCAGGTTTAACACAAGTAACCGCTCCGAGTTGAACTGTTCTGCTTGCAGACGGCAATTTCTGTTGTTAATGTCGCAGGAGAGTGAAGTTAAAACTGACTGACGCATCCGTTTAGTGGGCCGTAAACCACTACTGCTTGCCTAAATTATATGATTGGTTTGCGCATTATTCAAATGTCACCCTCAAATGCTTAAACCATTTCATTGCTTTATATATACAAAAGTTAGCCCATCTTGTAGTGGACATCCGACAAATCTTGTAATCGTTTGGCGGCTTGTTCCGGTGTTAAATCACGTTGGGGTTCTCCTAACATCTCGTAGCCAACCATAAACTTCTTAACGGTGGCTGACCGCAACAGCGGCGGGTAAAAGTGGGCATGGAGTTGCCAATGATCATAGTTTTGGTTATCTGTTGGTGCTCCGTGCCAGCCCATTGAATAGGGAAACGAAACCTCAAACATATTATCATATTTCGACAGCAGGCGTTTAAGAATAGCGGCCAGAGCATCGCGTTCACTACGGGTTACATCGGTTAGACGAAGAATATGGCGTGTGGGAATAAGAAGCGTTTCAAAAGGCCACATCGCCCAATAGGGTACTACGGCAACCCAGTGTTCATTACTAACAATTACCCGCTCTTGCTGCTCCAGTTCGAAATGAACGTAATCGCTAAGTAACGGTCGACCATGCTCTTCAAAATAAGCGCGCTGGTTCGCATCCTCTTTTTTCGGCTCATTGGGCAGCGATTGTTGCCCCCAGATTTGTCCGTGGGGATGAGGATTTGAGCAGCCCATCATAGCGCCCTTGTTTTCGAAAATTTGCACCCACCGATAGGTTTGCCCTAAATCGGCGATTTGCTCGGCCCAAACATCGACAACTTGCCGAATATCATCTACCGGCATTTCAGGCAGCGTCAAATCGTGGCGCGGCGAAAAGCACATCACGCGACAAACGCCTTGCTCACTTTCAGCACGAATAAACGGTTGCGGCGCAATCTGCCCCTCAGGGGTGTCAAACAGTAATGAAGAAAAGTCGTTCCGGAAAACAAAGGTGTTTTGATAATTGGGATTGTGTTCGCCATTAGAGCGTTCGTTGCCGGGACACAGATAACATTTGGGGTCATACGGAGGTCGCGTATCTTGTGGCGGTTTTTCTATCTGCCCTTGCCAGGGGCGCTTGGTTCGATGAGGGGCTACGATAACCCATTCCCCGGTCAACGGATTGTAACGACGGTGGGAATGATCGGCTGGGTTGAATGTCACGGTGATTCTCCTCTTTCAAATACGATGTTATGGAATTTATCCTCTCATAATCAACCAAGAATATCAATGGTACTCTTGTCGTTACGCTAAACCGATGTTGCCACCAGCAGGCTATCCATTAAAGTTAGCGTCGATCTCCCCAGAAAGATACTGTCTAAAACGCTCATAACAAACTAAGAAAAAAAACAATCATTATTTGTATGCTCTTACTCTCCTTAAAGGCAGACGTTCACTTACTCGGAGTCAACGGGGCGCCGGTCATCCAAGTCTTCAGGTGGAGTTTCCGTCTCCATCCATTCTTGAGCATCGAGTCCCCCTGTTGGAACATTCGAACTTTCATATTCATATTTTTTTGCCGAATGTGGTTCTGTCATAT
>JAGRBZ010000216.1:11768-14092 GCA_020433805.1 Anaerolineae bacterium | reverse complement strand
GGTCCAGCCCCACTCATCCTTTTTCGAGGCGAGAAAATAGAGGCGGGCGTCGGACGGAGCGTGGAATACCACAAAATGACCGAGCATGGCTCGGACCGCTTCATACACGGCCTGGCGCTCGCCGGCGATGCCCAGCGCGTGAGCGGCGGGCGGGTTGATGGAGATTTCATCCTTGTTGTCGTTTTTATCATCTTCTAGAGGTGGCCGCAGGGAGACGATGACGGGAATATCGGAAACGAATTTGGAGTCGGCTTCCAGCTTCAGGGCCTCGCGGGCTTGCGGGTCATCGAAGTTGTTGGCGTCGCGTAAGAGATAGGTTACGGTGGAAGGAATAGTACCCATACCCAGGCGAATAACGCCGAAGTCATCATCCGATGTGCGACGTTCCCACAAGCGGGCTTCGGTGCGGAGGGTGCGGTCAGGCTTCTCGACTTCGGCGCGGGCGTTGTTGACGATGCGGTACAGGCTGGCGCGGTTGGGGTAGTTGTAGCCGTAGAAGCGGCGCTGTTGATCCTGGTAGTTGTTCATTTCTTTGAACATCTCGACCAGCTGCTTGGTGTAGTTGCGCTCTACCTCGGCCTGTTTTTGTTTTTCTTTACGGTAGCTGTAGATGGAAAAGGCAGTAGAGGCTACCACCGTGAGCGCCATCGGAATGAGCAGCATCGGGCTGCGTCCGGCACCACCCATCGATGAGATAAGCACGTAGCCGAGAATCGTTAACAATGGCAGCCCCACCTGAATAAGGCGCAGCATGCCATTCTCGTCTTTTTCCGGTGGGCCGGGGATTTCTATTTGGTCAAACGGTAGTTCCGGCTGTATTCTTGGCGGTCGATCAATATAGATGGGACCATTCATGACCCTGTCCTCCTAAAGATAGCAGTTAGCAATTAGCAGTTAGCTGTTAGCGGTTAGCGGTTAGCTTAATTTCATAAGTGTCGGTGCTGTAGCCCCCAGCCCCCCAGAGGGGGAATTGCGCTCCCCTCTCTGGGGGGCTGGGGGGGCCTCCGTTTGTCGTGCTAAAGTACCACAAACTCGTTCAAGGTTACGGCGACGGTGATCAAAAAAGCGATGGTCAGCAGTGCGCCGACAATGACCATCATTGTTTTTAGCTTTGGCCAGCGGCTTTTCTTCTTGCCGGGAACCGGTCCAAAGTAAGCCAGCAGTTCTTGGGTGATCTCGGCGGCGTTCTGGTAGCGCTGGTTGGGGATCTGGTCGCTGGCTTTGAGAGCGATGTTGGCGACGCTCTTGACGTCTTCAACGCGGTTCATACGGATGCGGCGGTTGCGTAAGACGGCTTTGTAAACTTCTTCATCGCTGTCGAGTTTATAATGAAAGGCCGGCTCGCCTACCAGCATTTCGTACAAGGTGAGGCCCAGGCCGTAGACGTCGGTGCGGTAGTCGGGACGGATTTTGCTGTCGGTGATGAGTTCGGGAGCGGTGTAGGCCGGCGAGACGGAAAAGGCGTGCCAGTTATGGCCAATGTTCTGACCGTCGCTGATGATGCCCAGATCGAAGAGCAGGATGCGCGGCACGTTTAGTTTTTTATCAAAGTTGAGCAGCACCGCCTCAGGCGTAATTCCAAAATGGAACATCCCTTTGCTTTGAATAAAGGCGGATGCTGAGGATAGGCTAATCATCAACCAGCCGATGTGGTTGATCCACAGTTGGGGGTGTTTGGTCAGCACGTCGCGCAGCGGTTCACCTTCGGTAAATTCGAAGATGCAGAAGTAGAGGAGGTGGCCGCGCAGCATGGCCTTGCCGTAGGCATCGACCTTAATGACGGTGTTGGCGTAGGGTGGTAGTAGAACCGGTAAGAACTCGTTCTGGTTGCGCTTGAGTTGAATATCGCGTAGAAATTCGGCTTCGCGTTTGAGACGTTCCGTGTTTTCACGACCCGGATGCGCAACCTTGAGCAGTACGCGTTGGCCCTGGTGTATGGCTTCATAGAGGGCGGCAGAGCGCAGAACGGCGATGGCTTTTACAATTTCGATGTCGCCCAACCATTCGCCGTAACCCAAAATATTGGGTGACATTTCGGCCGGGCAGTAGGTTTCCTGGCAGTAAAGATTGCTATCGGGTGATGTGCGTTGGCATAATAAACAAACTTGTTTCATCTCTTATCCCCCCGTAGATACAGTTAGTAAGTGGGATTTAAAGTGGCAAGACCTGACAGGCATCTGATACAACGTCGGGTTGAAATCGTGGTGAAACCTGTCAGGCCTTCTGATACCAGTATGATTTAGAAAAAGCGGGTAGCGCCTTGCTCGTCGCCGCGTTCGTAAGCGTCGACAGAAGCCTTTAAATCATCGCTCAGTTCGCTAAAC
>JAGRBZ010000216.1:0-11668 GCA_020433805.1 Anaerolineae bacterium | reverse complement strand
TTTCAGCCATCTCTTTGATGGGGGGCTTGAGTGAATTGATGAAGTAGGCGATGCTGCTGGCTCCAACCAAACCCATAAAGGCAGCGGTTTTCAACATATTAACAATTACTTCAAGGGCTTTAAGAACGCCTTGCAAAACTTGTTCAAGGGTTTTGAAGGTTTTAGCAATGTTCTGAAGTTCGGGTACATTCATATATACTTCTTGCATGAGTTTCCTCCTGAGGATGTTTTACTGTTCTATGACAGATATGTTTGAATCGGTTTAGTAGAATTTGAAAGTGTCGGTTAACTGCGAGCGAACGAGTTGTGAAACGCGATCGTCGGCTTGAACAATTAAGTCTTCGGCTTTGATGAGAAGCGTTTTGGTGAAGTCGATTTCGTTGCCGATGCTGGTTACATCGGGGATAGCCAAAGTGTTGATCTCGTCCAAGAAAGCGTTTGCGCCTTCGCCGATCCAAGCGCCGCCGGAGACGATTTCGACGATTTTATTAAGCGGGTTAAGAACTTGCTCATCGATGACGTTGAACTGCTTTGTCAATTGGCTGAGAGCGCCTTCCAGAAGTTTGCGGGCTAACCGCATTACCATTTTTTTAATGAATCCCATGTTAATTCTCCTTATAAGGTGTGTTGGTTAAGGTATTGTGTCGTTGGCTAGATGGTTAGTTGGGGTGTAGTAGGTTGGTGGGTCTGGTCAACTAGCCATCTGTTACGTAATTGTTAGAATTTGGACTTTGCTTTTTGATCGGCTTGCTTCATAAAGTCGATAGCTTTTTGAACGTCTTCGGCCATCTCTTGGAATTTCTCTTCTAATTTCTTGATGCTGCCAACCAAGGGGCCGTTGATAGCGTTTTTAAATTCTTCGCCGCCTTTACCAAGCAGTGCGCCGTCTTCTAATTGCTGAGCAACTTTCGACATGTTGGTTTGGGCTGTTTGAAGATCTTGCTGCCCGGCCTGGAAAGCTTTGATCATATCTTCTGCTTTGACGTAATCGAGTTTAATTTCTTCGTGTGCCATTGTTACCTCCGATTAGTAGGTTAATTTGATAGTTTATTGGTTGATGGTTGAAACTTACTGTGTTTTGAAGAGGCCAGCGGCTTCTTCTTCAGATTGACGAAGTTGGTTGATGATGTCTTTGGTGACTTTGTTTGCTTCGTTCATGGCTTTGTAAAAACGGACTGTGGCCGGGATGACTTCGTCATCCATTTCAGCCATAAAGGCATCTGCCCCGCGACCAATCCAGCCGCCGTCACGTAGTTCTACGTAGCGGCCGTGGTAGTTACGAAGCATCTCTTCAATCTCGTTAGCCTGGTTGGCAAACTGACCGGCGATTTGTTCAAGTTCTTCGTAATCTGCTCTAATTTCATCACTCATAATATTATTACTCCTTAAATTTGATTTGATAGTATTGTTTGCAGACTTTACAGTAGAGCTGTGTGTGGTGTGGTGTTTTTTCTACCAGCGCCACAAGATGTACCTTTTATACCATCCTACTGCGCCTTAAATGCGCCTTAAGTGCGAAAAATTGCGAAAAGTGTGAAAAGATGTTGAGATGATCACATTGGGTTACTATTATTGGATTAAAAGGGGTATAATGACGTCTCTCAGGTAACGCCTGCGCTATTAATTTGGTCAAACCAAGGAGTAAGGCGTAGGCAGTAGAGGGGTTTCTCTTAATCCCTACTGTCTACGCGTTATTTTCTACCATTAAAAAGAGGTCAGAGGAGACCACAATGAATAAAGAGCTATCCACCTCCGGAGCGGTTCAAGATTTTCATCAAGCCCGACGCCAAGCAGCTTTACAAGAGCTTGTGGGACGTTTTACCGGGAAATCGACCAAGCTTTTATCATTTAATGACGTCAGGCAAAAGCTAAAGTCGACCGGCAGCGTTGAAAAAGGGGTCCAAGAGATTCCGCTTGATGCAGTTGTGGGTAGCTGCGGTCGGTACGAAGATTTTAGTCGAACGTTTTTGCCTTTACGGGCTAGCGATCAGGAACGGTGGGCACGGGTTCAAGCCTACATTCAGCAAAAGGGTATTGCCAATATGCCACCCATTGCTGTATATCAGGTTGGCGATGTCTATTTTGTTTCGGATGGCAACCATCGGGTTTCGATTGCGCGGCGGATGGGGGAAACGCATATTCGGGCAACGGTGACAGATGTTCAAACAAAGGTCGCTTTGTCGCCGGATGATAACCCAGATGCCTTAATTTTGAAAGCTGAGTATGCCGACTTTCTAGAGCGCACCAATCTGGACTCGAATCGCCCCGAAGCCAATCTACAACTGACTGTGCCGGGGAAGTATTGGATTCTTGAGGCGCAGATTGAAGCGCATAGTTTTCTGGCTGCCGGTGCTTCAAACGAGCCGGTTTCATTTGAAGAGGCGGCTGTCTATTGGTATGATGGCGTGTACTCCGGGGTAGCCCAACTTGTTCGCGATCGCGATTTATTGCGCGATTTTCCCGACCGCACCGAGGCCGATCTGTATGTGTGGGCGTTTGAGCATCGGGCCAACCTGAAGCAAGTATTAGACTGGGATATGGGCATCGGCACCGCGCTGAACGATTTTACCGCCCAGCAGCGTGCTGAACTGAAAGGTGCCGCCAAGCGTATCCAACAGGTAAAGGCCAAAGTTACCCCCAAAAAGCTGGCCTCCAGTACCATTAAGACAGGTGTATGGCAGAAGGAAAAAGCGGCTGAACCGGAAAGCCGCCGCTTGTTTTTCAATATTCTCGTGGCCGTAACGGGCGATGACTCCGGCTGGCAAGCGCTTGAGCAAAGTATTGAAATCGCTAAACGAGAGCGGGGCCGTTTGCGAGGGTTGCATATTGTCGCTTCGGAGGCAGAGCGGTCCAGTGCCGGTACACAAGCGCTTAAAGACGAATTTCATAAGCGATGTCAGGAGGCCGGTATTAACGGTAAATTGTCTGTCGATGCCGGGCGGGCCATTGATAAACTGTGCGAGCGCTCTGTGCTGGCCGATATTATGGTAGCCCCATTGCTCAATCCCCCCGGAGGCAGCGTTGTAACCCGCCTAAGTTCCGATTTTCGCACCCTCATTCAGCGCAGCGCCCGACCGGTGCTGGCCGTGCCCGATCAACCGTCGCGCTTTACCCAGGCCCTCCTGGCCTACGACGGTAGCCCCAAGGCTAAGGAAGCGCTCTTTGTGGCGACTTACTTGTCGGGGCATTGGAATATGCCGCTGACGGTTTTAATTGTTGCGGAAGGAGAGGGCGTGGATAGTGCGGTTGAGGCCGATGCCAGAGCTTATTTTGAAGAGCATGACGTGCAGCCGTTGTTTGTTCAGAAACGTGGTTCGGTGACCGATGCGATTATGGAAGCTGCCGAAGAGCAGCAGGCGGATCTGCTGATTATGGGTGGCTACAGCCGCAGTCCGATGCCAGGGTTGCTGTTGGGTGACTCTTTAGATGCGCTGCTCAACCGGACGAAGCAGCCGATTTTGATTTGTCGTTAGACGAACCAGACCTGACAGGTTTTCAAAGTTATCGTTGGGCGTAAGTTCTGTTCCAATCGGGTCTTCATTTACGCCTGCCCGTATCTTGTAAAACCTGTCAGGTCTTCGCTTAGCTTAACTCGTAGCCGAAATCGCGTCGGCTACAAAGTCGATTTCCAGCCGAACAGCGTCATCGACGGTATCCACTGCGGGCGAGTCGGGGATGAACAGGCCGAAATCGCTGTAGAGAATGCTGGTTGAGGCGGTGCCTTGCAGTTGTGTTTCGCTGGCGGCTGTGGCTGTAACATCAAACGTTACCTGTTGGGTAGCATCGGTTACGGTCAGGTCACCGACGATTTGGAAGTTGTAGCTTTCGCCCACAGTGGTGCTCTCCGGCAGCCCGGTAATTTGGGTGGGGGTGAAGGTGACAAATTCGTGGTTGTCGGTTAGCAAGATAGCATTTTTAATGGCTCGATTACGAAAATCGTTATCGGTAGCCAGGGTTCGGGCATTCACCTGAATAGTGCCGACCTGAGATGCCTGCGGATTGTTGAAATCGACAGCCACTTGTCCGGCTACCTGGTCGGTAGTGCCAACCACGGTAATCGGATCGCCGCGCAGCACTTCGTCAATTAAGAAGCGGGCTTCCGACTCGGTGGGGACGATTTCATAGATGACCGGCGTGGTCGCGACTTCTTCGACGGTTTCGGCTTCAGCAGCGGCCTCGGCCTGGGCATCGATTTCTTCTACGGCTTCCGGCTCAACGGCTGCTTCGGCTTGGGTCTCGCTTTCCTCAGCCATTTCGGCTTCAGCCGCGACCTCTTCTTGCACTTCTACTTCGGTTTCTTCTACCGCTTCTGCTTCAACTTCCGGTTCAACGACGTCTGCTTCTGCTTCGGCAGCATCATCGACCTGTAGTGGAATAGCCTGGATCGGGGCGCTGGCTTCTTCCGGAGTTCTAAATAGGAAGTAGCCGATCGCTCCTACAGCAGCAATGACGATGACAGCAATGGCGATGATTATTTTCTTGATCATAGTTCTTGTCCTCCTGAATATGGTTGGCTGGTTTGATGGTTGGATAGGTGGATGGTTGTTATTGACTATCCCCTGGATATCCTGTCATTTCGATACCGAAGGTGAGAAATCCCCTAGAACGTGATTAGCAACCGGACGTTGTAGGGATTTCTCGCTATTCGCTCGAAATGACAGGAACACCTGTTGTGTAGGGAAATTATAGGGCTATTGGTCAATGTCAACTATCCAGATACCGTTCAGCGCCATGCTGTCGGCTGCAAGCAGTGCTATTTTGTCTCCGTCCGGTGAGACCTCCCATTCATTATTGGCAATAACGACGTTAGAGCCTGCGGGAATGAGTTGGCGGCTTTCGCCGGTTGGTACGTTGTACGCATAAAAGATATGTTCGCCGGCTTCTTGATTGTAGGGTACATAGATAAGGTTTTGACCGTCTCGCCAGCGGTAGGCCCCAAAGAAGGGCAGTTTCTGCGGACCGTCTTCCGGATTCTTTAAATCGAGCAGCCACAGCCCGCTTTCGTTGCCCTCGAATCGGATCAGGTAAATTAGATAACGCTTGTTGGGGCTTAAGGCCAAGCTGCGTGGCTCGGCGGTGTCAAGGATGGGTGTTTCGCTGCTGTCTTCAATATTGTAAATAAAGAGTTGCTCGTCAGAAGTTCCGGGAACACGGCGCGCTACCAAAAGCTCTGTATCCGACAGCCAGCCCATAACATTGGTGCGACGCCCGCTAAAGATGGCGTGCGCATCGCTGCCGTCCATATTGGCCATCCAAAGTATCTCTTGCCGATTATCGCGAGGAGCATCATCGTCAAAGGTTGTCCAGGTGATGTGTTGGCTGTCGGGCGTAAAGTTGGGACTGCGCTCGTCGGTGTCGATTTTCCAGCTTTCGCCGTCAGATAGGCGCTCGATGACGGTCATTCCTGTCAGCCGATCCGGATAGGTGATATAGTTGCCGTCGTGGCTGTAGTAGCCCAGGCGCTCGCTAATGAGCGCGGCGTTGGGTTCTGATTGGGTGACATCGACCCCCCAGAAACCAAGGGCCTCATCCGCGGCGGGCCGGTCGATAAAACGGATTTCGGATGAGTCGGCTGACCAGTAGAGCTGGGTGCAGCAATCGCCCAATGTAATCTGGTGGCCCACGTTGAGCGGCGTGAGCGGGGCTGTAACCACAGGGATAGCCGGCTCGTCAGCGGTGTCGTCCATAATCGTCATGACCGGGGTCAGTGAACTGACGGTGCTCTGATTCCAATCGAAGGGCCAGGGGTAGTCGAAGTCATTGACGATGGGGCCGCCGGTTTGCGCGCCGGGCTGATCGTACAGCGATTGCCATTTGCGCGGCTCGGTGAGATCGCGGGCAAAGTCGCGGTTTGAGTTGCCGAACAGCGCCAGGTTGTCCCAGTCGGCCTCGATGAGGGTGGATGGGTTGAACTTTTGGATATGATTGAGATCGCGAATTTCCAGATGCAGATGGGGCCGGCCGTAACAGGTTTCGGAGGCATCACCGCTGTAAGCGACCACCTGCCCTTGTTCGACCACATCGCCCGGCTTCAAGGTGGGTGCTTCCAACAGGTGACCATACATGGAAGCGTAGCCTAAGTCCGGATGGTCGATCATCAAGTTGTGGGGTGGTGAGCCAAACGGGCCGTCGATGGCGAAAACCACGCCATCGGCGAGCGCGACGATGGGTGTACCGCACGGTGCGGAAAGATCGACGCCGAAATGGATGCCGCCGGACGCCCCATAGGTGGTGTAGCGCTGGCGATAAGCGCCGGTGGTGTTGCCATAGGGCTGAGCCATCATCCAGGTATCAATGCCGGATGGTTCGGCAAAGGGAAGTTGAAAGGGACGCTCGTCGCTAGCGGTCAGGTCCGTACTCGCTTCCGGCGTTTGAGCCTGAGCCTGTTCGGGTGAAACGGTGGTGAGTAATAAGCTGAGTATAACCAGCACGGCGGTCGCCGTCAGCCACGGTGATGTTACGCGATTCGATACCAATTGCATACTGTCCTCCGATGGGGGAAAAGAGGAGATTAGAGATTGGAGACTAGAGATTGGGAGATTGATCTATGAATTTCCTTATCTCCCAATCTCCACATCTCCTAATCTCTTCATCTCCTACCCGCCTGCTCACATTGTTGAATAGTCAATCTTCAGCCAGGGTTGTCACCCCTGTCGTATTGCCTACCTAGAGTAAGACAACGGTCTGATTCTAACCAACAAAAATTAAATATCACTTAAGAAGAAGCTGAGAAAAGACTGAGAAGAAGGGCGTTGTATTTCCGTGCTTTGTGGTATAATCACAGAAATAAGGAATTAGGGATTGGGAATTAGGAATCAGGTTTTTTGCTAATTCCTGACTCCTAATTCCTACCCCACGGGAGAATGTCTATGGCAACCATCAGCGTGGCTGAATTTAAGACTCGATTGGAAACACTCTGCACCAAGGGCGGTGGGCGTGGACTGCCTCGCAGTGGGCATGATCAGCAGATTCTTTTCAAAAGTATTGTCCTGACGCTCGACTCGCAGAGAGCGTATACCGAAACGGATTTGAACCAGGCGCTGGGCCAGTGGTTGGTTCAAGTCGGCCAGACCATCGAGATTGATCACGTTAGTCTGCGGCGGCATTTGGTTGATGAGGGCTATATCAGCCGGGACAGCGCCGGAGGTTTATACACGGTCTCCACCGCCGCTAGCGATCAGTTCGATCCGGGTATCGATGCTCTTGACCCCGCCACCGTGATTGTTGAGGCCCAATTGGAGCGCGAACGGAAGAAGCAAGAGTATCTCAATAAGCAAAATCGCTGACAGAGAACTGTTTTAGTAGTGTTGCACAGGCTATCGCGCATTTTGTGTCCTCGTTGGCTGAATGAAGAATTACAGTAGGCTTTGGTCATAATTAAAAGATAAGACTATAATGAAGCTCTCTAAAAATAAGGGCGCAGCGTTTGAGTAAAATCATTTCCGCTGCGTCTTTTTGTTGTCAAGACCTGACAGCTTTTACAAGACACAGCCAGGCGTAAATAAAGGGCCGAACGAGACAAATTTTACGCCCACCCGTAACTTCGAAAAGCTGTCAGGTCTGGCTCGACTGCTCTATCTCCAAAAAGGATCACACCATGTCACAACCACAAGCACCGGCCCTGCGCACCAGTCGTCTGGTTAACCAATCGCCTATCTATTACGGCTGGGTTATTTTGGCGATGGGTACGCTGGGGATGATTATGACCTCGCCGGGTCAAACCTACGCCGTTTCCATCTTCATCGAATATTTCATTACCGATTTGGGTATTAGCCGGGGCATGGTCAGTACCCTTTACACGTTTGGTACGCTGATCGGCAGCTTTGTCTTGCCGCTGGTGGGTCGTCAAATCGACCGGCGCGGACCGCGGCTGGTGATGATGCTGATTACGCTGCTTTTTGGGCTGGCCTGTATCTACATGGGCTTTGTCAGCAATGTGGTTACGCTGGGGCTGGGCTTTGTCTTTATTCGGATGTTGGGCCAGGGCAGCCTGGGCTTGGTGAGCAACAACGTTATCAACCAGTGGTGGGTGCAGCGCCGGGGGACGATGTTGGGGGTCTCCGGCCTGCTGGTATCGCTGGTCGGGCTGGGGGTTATTCCCGGTATCATCAACTGGCTGATACCGATCTACGGCTGGCGGGTAACCTATATGCTGTTGGGGCTAGTGCTGGTGATCGGCTTTACGCCGCTGGTGCTGCTGCTGGTGCGCGACCAGCCGGAGCTTTATGGCCTTCAGCCCGATGGTCTGGTCACCGCTTCTACGGCCGAAGACAAGATCCGGACTCTGGCTAACGAAGAACACTGGACTTTGCCCGAAGCGCGACGAACCTTGAGCTTTTGGGTGTTGGGATTGGGGCTGGCCGCCATCGCCATGCTTTCGACCGGCCTCTTCTTTCATATGGTCAGCATCTTCACCGACAACGGCCTCGATGCGACGACGGCGGCCTGGGTTTACCTGCCTATCGCTGTCTCGACCGCGCTGGTCAATCTGGGCAGCGGCGTCTTGGTCGACCGTATCCCGGTGCGTATATTGCTGGCTGTGGCTCTGTTGCTGCAAACAACCTCGCTAATTATGGCCCAATATTTGCAAGGGGTTGAACTTTCGTTTGTTTATGGGATCATTTTGGGGGCGACGATGGGCTTGATGAGTACCGCCCACGGCGTCGGCTGGGCCAAATATTTTGGCCGCAAATATCTGGGCAGCATCACCGGGGTGGGTACTACTATTCTGATTGTGGGGGCGGCGCTTGGCCCCATGCCGTTGGGTATCGCCCGCGATGGGTTGGGCAGCTATAATCTGGCGCTGACCTTGTGTGCCGTTATTCCCTTTGTTTTGGCCATCGCCAGTTTTTTGACGGGGCAGCCGCGCAAGACCAGCTAATCATTTGTCAAAGAAGCGTGTCTCCGGTTACAATGCAGGCTCATCTTTCGTACACATGAATGCCAATATGTTTCTTGATGAGGAGAAATAATGAAGCAGAACCGTGGATTTGATGGGGTATTCGACTTTTTGACGGGGGCTGCCGTTTCGCTTCTCGTATTGAGACCGGTTGCAGCTACCCCGCTGACGACACCCTGGCTGTTAGCCAGTGATGACAAAGAGACCATCCGCGCCCGGCGGCGTCGCCGCAGCGGTCCGGAAGGCGACCAGCCGCGCGAGCGTGCCTCCGCGCCGCAGCGCCAACGCCCCACCGGCGGGCAAGGTAGCTCCGGTTCGGGTGGCTCAGGTGGTTCGGGTGGCGGCTTTCGACCGCCTAGCTCTTCGGGCGGTTCGCCGCTACCCGGCGGCAAGCTGTCTTTGCCAATGATCGGTCTGTTGATTATTGTTGTGATCTGCGCCCTGCCGTTGATGTGGCTGTTTGGTGGTTCGGGCGACTCCGGCAGCAACGTTCCTCAAGATTCAGGTAACGTAGCCGGTCAATTACCCACCGCTACCCGCTCGATAGCTACACCTACCCCGCAAAGTTTACCCACTGTCAACTCCCAACCCTTCACCCCCCCCGCCGCTTCCGGCGATGGGCAAACCTGGCTGGTCATGCTCTATCAAGATGCGGATGACAAAATCTTGGAACAAGATATTTACGTCGATCTTAACGAAGCCGAGCGCGTCGGCTCCAGCGATAACGTCCACATTGTGGCCCAGGTTGACCGCTACCGGGCCGGGTACCAGGGCGACGGCAACTGGGCTACGGCCAAACGCTTTTACGTTACGCAGGACAATGACCTCCAGCGCGTGGCTTCGGAAGAGTTGGCCGATCTCGGTGAAGTCAACATGGCCGATGGCCAAACCTTGGTCGACTTTGTCACCTGGGCCGTTGATACCTTTCCGGCCGATAAGCACGTTTTGATTATGTCGGATCACGGGATGGGCTGGCCCGGTGGCTGGAGCGATCCCGATCCCGGCGGGCGCGGCGATCCGTCCATTCCGCTGGCCTCGGCTTTGGGCAACCAACTCTACCTGATGGAACTGGATGATGCGTTGGGTGAAATTCGCTCGCAGACCGGCATGGATAAATTCGAGCTAATAGGCCTCGACGCCTGTTTGATGGGCCATCTAGAAGTGTTCAGCGCCTTGGAACCGCACAGCCGTTTCGCCGTCGCTTCGCAAGAAGTGGAACCGTCGCTGGGGTGGGCCTACACCGGCTTTTTGAATACGCTGCGCGACAACCCCAATATCGACGGCGGCGGTTTGAGCCGGCTTATTGTCGAAAGCTATATCCAAGACGATCAGCGTATTGTCGATGATCAGGCCCGCGCCGAATTTGTTGGCCGGGGATCGCCGATGGGCGGCTTGTTCGGCCTGCTTGGTGGTAGTGTGGGAGCACCCACGGCTGATCAGTTAACGCGACAGCTAGAACAAAGTATTACCTTAACAGCGGTTGACCTGTCAGCCATTCCGGCCCTGGTTAGCAGCGTTAACGACTTTTCATACGCCCTGCAAAATGTCGATCAGCGTACCGTGGCCCAGGCCCGCAGTTATGCACAGTCCTATACCAGCGTCTTTGGCTCGTCCATTCCGCCTTCGTATATCGACTTGGGCAACTTTGTGGCGCTACTTAGACAGGAAGGCGGCAGCCCGGCCTTAACCGAACCGGCCAATACCGTTTTGGCCGCACTCGACCGCGCCGTTATCGCCGAAAAGCATGGCCCCAAGAAACCCGGCTCAACCGGTGTGTCGATCTACTTCCCCAACTCGCAACTGTACCAAACGCCCGCCACCGGCCCGCAGTCCTATATTCCCATCTCGCGCCGCTTTGTCGACGAGTCGCTGTGGGACGATTTCCTGGCCTACCATTACACCGGTCGTGCCTTCGACCCCGACACCAACACAGTCGCTATTCCCGAAGGCCCCACCGGCGTTAGCGCGCCGGGGGCCGGCCCCATTCAGGTTTCGCCCATTACCCTTTCCGATAACGTCGCGGCACCGGGCCAACCGGTGCTGCTCAGCGTCGACATTACGGGTGAGAACGTCGGCTATATCTACCTGTTTGTCGGTTTTCTTGACCAGACAGGGAGCTCCATTTTCGTAGCCGACTCCGACTACCTGGAAAGCAACGAAACCCGCGAAATCGACGGCGTCTACTATCCGGTCTGGAGTCAACAGGACGAATTCACAATGGAGTTCGAGTGGGAGCCGATTGTCTTTGCCATCGACGACGGCGTTAATTCCGTGGTCGCCCGTTTTGAGCCGCAGAGCTACGGTGCGACCTTTGAGGATGCCATCTACACCGTCGATGGCCTATACACCTATGCCGATGGCGGCGAAACGCGGGCCGCACGCCTCTATTTCAACGACGGCGTCATGCGCCAGGTCTTCGGCTTTACCAACGAAGACGGAACCGGCGCGCCGCGTGAAATCGTTCCGCAAACGGGCGATACTTTCACTGTGCTCGAACGCTGGCTCGATCTCAATCAACAAGGGAATGTGGCGCAGGTCTCGCAACAAACCGGCGACACGCTCACTTTCGGGGATCAGCCCTTCATCTGGCGGGAGCTTGACGCTGCCCCCGGTCCCTATGTGGTCGGCTTTATTATTGAAGATCTGGACGGCAATACGACTGAGGTATACGGGCAGGTTACGGTTAACTAATTTGGTAATTGGTTAGTGTCTCTAAGTTTTCGCCATAATTTGAGCCTTTGTTTATTGCGTAGTGCGTAATGCGTATTG
>JAGRBZ010000215.1 GCA_020433805.1 Anaerolineae bacterium | reverse complement strand
TTATCAGTACCTATCAACACGATACCTTTGAGGATTTGTGTCGAGGTCCCCACGTTGAAGCGACCAACAAGATTCCATCCAATGCCTTTAAGCTGATGACCGTAGCCGGTGCTTATTGGCGAGGTGATGAACATAACCCTATGCTCCAGCGCATCTATGGTACGGCCTGGCGCAACAAGAAAGAGCTAAAGCAATATCTTGATATGCTCGAAGAGGCCAAAAAGCGCGATCACCGCAAGTTGGGTAAAGAGCTGGACATCTTCACCTTTGATGAAGAAGTTGGACCCGGCTTGCCCCTGTGGCTGCCGCGCGGCGCGGTTCTGATCGAGGAGTTGGAAAAACTGGCCAAAGAAATGGAAGAAAAGGCCGGTTATCAGCGTGTCCGCACGCCACACCTGACCAAAGAGGATCTTTTCCTGCGCAGTGGTCACCTGCCCTACTACGAGGAAAGCATGTACCCGCCCATGGAGATGGAAGGTGTGCGCTACTTCATCAAGCCGATGAACTGCCCTTTCCACCACAAAATCTTTGGCAGCCGGCCCCGCAGCTACCGCGACCTGCCCATTCGGCTGGCCGAGTACGGTACTTGCTATCGCTACGAAAAAAGCGGCGAACTGTTTGGTCTGATGCGCGTCCGTTCGATGCAAATGAACGATGCCCATATCTACTGCTCTGAGGAGCAGTTTGAGCAGGAGTTTATGGGCGTTATCGACATGTATATTGAATATTTCCGTATCTTCGAGATCGAAAAATATGTAATGCGTCTTAGCACCCACGCTAAAAAAGATTTGGGTAAAAAGTATGTCGATAATGAACGGCTGTGGCTCAAAACCGAAGATATGGTGCGCCGGGCAATGGATAACGGCAATGTGCCTTATAATGAGGTGTCGGGAGAAGCCGCTTTTTACGGCCCTAAAATCGATGTCGAAATTTGGAGCGCTATTGGCCGCGAGTTTACACTGGCAACCAACCAGGTCGATTTTGCCGTGCCGGAGCGTTTCGATCTTGCCTTTGTCAATCCCGATGGCGAAGATGAGACGCCGCTATGTATCCATCGTGCTCCGCTTAGTACGCACGAGCGGATGGTCGGCTTCTTGATCGAACATTATGCCGGTAAGTTCCCGGTTTGGTTGTCACCTGAGCAGGTGCGCATTATTCCCATCACCGAGGCCCATAATGATTATGCTGTCCAGCTTCAAAAGCGTCTGCAAGCTGAAGGTATCCGCGCCGAGGCCGATTTGGGTTCCGACCGGATGAATAACAAAATTCGACAGGCACAGTTGATGCAGGTACCCTACATGCCGGTTATCGGCGACCGGGAGATGGAAGAAGGCACCATTGCCCTGCGGAAACGCGACAACAGCCGCCAAAACGGGTTGCCGGTTGAGGCGTTTATCGCTTCGGTTAAGGAGAAAATCGCTACGCGGTCGAATGAACTGTAAAATCAAAGAATTTGCCTGATGTTGATGCGCTCACATCGTTAGACATTATCATAAATTCCGGATCAAATAACCGGCGACAATGTTGAAATTTGTGCAACGTCTCTGTTTTTTCAACAGAATTGGTACAAATTTTCAACCGTTTTAAGACGTTAAGCTTGTAGGCTTAAGATATTCTAAATTTGGGGTATCTCGCCATGAGTCTTTTAACCTTAATTCTCTTTGTCGCCGGTTTTGGTTTGCTTATTTGGGGTGCCGATTTTTTGGTGCGGGGAGCATCGAAATTGGCTCTGGCCGTGGGGATTTCGCCGCTGGTTGTGGGCTTAACCGTGGTTGCTTATGGGACGAGTGCCCCGGAATTGGCGGTAAGCGTTCAATCGAGTTTTGCCGGAGTAGCCGATATTGCTGTGGGGAATGTTGTCGGCAGCAATATTGCTAACGTCCTCTTGATATTAGGAGTGTCAGCCGTAATCGCGCCCCTGGCGGTTTCGACACAATTAGTCCGTTTTGAAGTTCCGCTCATGATTGGTGTGTCGTTATTGGTGTTGGGGTTAGGGTGGGATGGCTCTATTGGACGCGGGAACGGTCTGCTGCTTTTTTGTGGCGGTATTGCCTACACGGTTTTGGCCATTTGGCAAAGCCGTCGCGAAACCAGTGCTAACAAGAACGCGCCATCATCTTCATCCACAGATAATGAAGATCCCCAAGTTCCCCAGCACTCGGAACATATTTTGTTTCAACTTGGCTTGATAGCCATCGGTCTTGTGTTGCTGGTTTTTGGAGCCAATTGGCTTGTTGATGGAGCCGTTGAAATCGCTACCTATTTCGGTGTTAGCCAACTCATCATCGGGTTGACGGTGGTGGCCGTTGGTACATCGCTGCCGGAAATGGCAACATCGGTAGTGGCGAGCCTGCGCGGTGAGCGTGATATTGCGGTGGGCAACATTGTCGGCAGCAATATTTTTAATATCCTGATCGTTTTAGGCCTTTCAGGTGCGGTTTCACCGCTGGGCCTCACGGTACCGGCTTCTGCTTTGGTTTTCGACATTCCGGTGATGATTGTCGTTGCGTTTGCCTGTTTGCCGGTTTTCTTTACCGGCAGTCTGATTGCCCGCTGGGAAGGGGCTCTCTTTTTGGGTTACTATATCGCTTACGTCGGCTATTTGATATTACAGGTAACGCAGCAACCGCTTCTCCCGCTTTTTTATTTTACGATGACGGTATTTGTCATCCCCCTCACCACACTCACCTTGTCTATCTCTCTCTTTTGGGCATGGCAGCATAGAAGTGATATTGAACTGCCAACTAGCAAAATTTAGAATTTACGGGTACAATGTTTCGTACAACAACAGATTTCGAATTTGTTTTCTAGCCAAGAAACTCTCTTTACTTCATAAAATAGAATACTCGAACGCGTCATTAAATCTGGGAGGTTAGTGGTGCAACGATCAATAAACGTTCAAGCCCGGAGCAGGCGGGGCTGGTTAGCCTTGCTTTTTTGTTTGGGCACTTTTGTTATTGCTTGGGCTGGGGTAATTGAGCAGGCTGGTGCTGAAGGGAGCCGTGATTTATATCCCGCCGGTGCGAGTGGCAATAGAGCCAACATAGAGTGGCGAAATAGTTTTTATGGTAGTTTTCTACGGCGGCGCTCATTATTTCAAGTCTATGCCGAAGCCGGAGAAGTAATGCTACTGGGGTCCAGTGCGGTTGGTGTCCAACAGGGCGATATCTGGGTATATAATCCAAACCGGATTATAGGGATTACGGGCGACGAAGATATTCCTGACAATCCAAATTTTAGCTGTGATACCCAACGCAGCAATACCGGCAACATTAACCAAGGACGCATTACCAACCGGACGATGGAATTGGCCGGTCCCGATACCATTGCTGATCCGGCAACGGCTACTCCCGGTAATGCTATACCCAATGGATATGTCCCCTGTTTTTATACGGCCCCGGAAAGCGGCATTTACTATGTTATATTCCTAGGCCCGGCCGGCAATAATTCTGACGCCGAAATTGCGCCGCCCGGTGAAGTTGATTTATCCAGCCCGGAAAATTTCAATGAGCAACAGGGCACAAGCGTCGCTGCTTGGGATGTTACCATTCGTTCTGACTTAACGTCAACAACCGATATTAACGGACGATTGTACGTAAACTATTTAACGCGCTTTACCGGCGGATGGCCTCGGCCATCCGGTTCTTCCTATTTTATTTCTACAGATGACGGGTATTTATATCGTACGGATATGCGCGGCATCGATGCCAATGGCTTTATCGTCTACGCCAATGATATTGGCTTTCTCGATAGTAACGGCGCGCCTCTTTATCACGATGTTATGTCTGACCCATCCGCTACAACGCAAGAACAAAATCAATTACAGGTTTTATTAGGCGGCGTTAGCTTAGCACCACCCTCGCATCTCATTTTTTTTAATCCGCCTAGTCAGGAAGCGTTATTGGCCAACAACTTCCCTACAAGCCCTATCATTCCCCAAATTGTAGCGCTCCAATTTGAGGGCCGACTCGTTGACAATGATTCGTTTGTTGGTGGTGGCGGTGTTTTTACCTCTACCAGTAATACCGCCGGCGTTCTTGAACTCATTATCAGTCGTGATGGGGTTGACTTTTCGCCCGATAATCCACTAAACCGAGTACTTCGGGAAGTAAATTCGGTCGGCCTCAATACTATGATTTGGGATGGTCTCGATAATAACGGCGATCCTTTTCCTGTAGGGGAAGACTATCAAGCTCGCATGATTAATCGGGGCGGCGAACATCATTTCCCAATGTTGGATATCGAGAGCAGCCTTGAAGGCGGACCAACGTTTACGTTGCTTAATCCTCCCAACGGTAACTGTCCTTCATTTGAAGGGCAACCTCCTAACTGTAATATTGCTTTCTACGATGATCGCGGCTATACCACCGCCAATGGCACAGATGTGGGAACCCCCGGCCAGGTACTGCCCAATAACATTCCTCCCGATCCTCCCAACAGCGATCTGTTGGCCGGATTTGATACGACTACCAATCAACGCCAGTTTGGAGACGGATCAATATCCGGCTTTGGCGACGCAAAAGGGCTGGATTTGTGGACATTCTATCCCAGTCAACCGCAGTTTGTCACCATCGACATCTTGGCTCTGAATGTGGCGATTGATAAGACAGACAACGGTATGTCGACCTTTCCGGGCGGGACCATTCCCTATACATTACGCTATACAAATACCTATCAGATTGATGCCTTAGGTACGGTTATCACAGAGACTGTGCCGCTTTATACGACATTTAATGCCGCCGCCAGCGCCCCAACCCTATGGAACTGTCCCGATGGTAGCCCGGCCGGTACGATATGTACCACGTCACTGGGGCTATTACCCAGCGGCGCAACTGGCACCGTTACATTTGGTGTAACGGTACTAGACACAATACCCGACACCGTCACCCAAATTGACAACATAGCCGTGATCGGTGAGGACGGTAGCCGCGGGCCGGAACCGAAAATTGATAACCAAGATACGGAAACCACGCCGCTTGAACTTGTGCCCCCAACCTTTACCGCTACACCAACTACAACATCGGAAACGCCGACGTTTACGCCAACCCCGACTACAACATCGGGTACACAAACTCCAACAGCTACATTCGAAACCCCAACCACGCCGACCCCATCTATGGTGCCAACGGACGAGACTGATGATGATGATGACGACGATGGGTCGCAGCGACGAACATCAACACCAGACAGAACAACTTCATCTAATGGAACACCTGTCGCTGAATTAATTCCATCAGCTACACCAACACTGCCGGTTCTCTTTCTGCCTAATACGGGTGACGTCGAAACCCGACCGGCTTCGTTACCTTATGGCCTCATTCTCAGTATTGTTTTGGGTATGTCGATGAGTTTTATCTGGTGGATGCAACAAAAGAAATCTTGAACACGCGCAGTTTTATAACTACCCATCGTTGGCATCGTAACCAAAAATTATTTAAAGACCCATGTTTTAACCAATACCCTATTGGAGAGTAAGGCGTATGGAGTCTTGCTTTTGCCCCTTACTTTTTACTCCCTCTGCCCCAGTTCGCCCCTATTGTTATGACTTACGCAGTTGGGTCTAATAACCCAGGTGACAGCCACTTATTCATTGACAATGAGCGTTCGTTTGCCCACATAGCTCGATGTATGGCATCGAAGAGACTGTCATCTTTTGAACTGCGTAAATTCTAATTGTTACAGATTTAATATCTTTTTTCAACAGTTTTTATACACAGGTGATACATAATGAGACTGCGGTAGCGGAGCGCTAAACTTGCGCCGCATTATCTATTTATTCAACTTTGGTCAAACATGTAAAGCAATAAAAACCATTTTTCTAAGGAAAGGATTATGAGTATTAAAGAAACGTTTTGCCCAGAATGTGATCATCGTCTCAAACTGGGAAGTCGTCCCCACAAAGGCCAACGCGTCAACTGCCCATCGTGCGCCAGCACGCTTGTTGTCGAGAGCCTAAACCCCATTGAACTAACTTCAAGTTCAAATCAATACGGTTCGTCAAAATCAAAAAAGAAATCTCCCGCAGTTGAAACCTCATGTCCTGAGTGTGACGCGCCCATAAAGCTGGGAGCACGGGTACAAATGGGGCAGCTTCTAAAGTGCAGCGAATGTGACGTAACTTTGGAAGTCATTGATACCAATCCGCTTGAGCTTGATGTTGCCTTAATGGGGAATATTAAGTTTAGGCATCAGAACGGCTATTAACTTTAGAGTAGCGAGATGATTATGTGGCTTTTAAAGATATGATCAAAGTTGTTTTGTAATGGTATAAGGAGGTCGTAATGGCAGTAAAATTATGTCTCGATTGTGACCGCGAAGTAGAAACCGGGCTTTATCCTAAAATAGGCCAACGTATAAAATGTTCATATTGTGGCGTTACAATGGAAATTATTGGTGTGGACCCATTGGAGTTTGATTGGGTTTATGACGGGCCGGCCGTAAATGTTGATTGGGGAAATACCTGGTGGAAAATGGCCTCATCGGCGGCCGATAATTAGACATCGATTAAAAGTACGTTGATATGTTGTTTACACAATGAGTCGAGACTTTAGCCAAAAAGTAAACTCAGTAGATCACAGTTTCGAGGAGTGAGGCATCCTCAGATGCCGAACGGAGCCGCATCTGAGGATGCTGGCTCCTCAATTCGTGATCTACTGAAACTAATATTATTTGACTAAAGTCTCGACTTCTCATTTGTGTTGTTTCATGGTTACTGATTATACAGCGTAAAGGTTGCTATAACGTTTTGGCCGGATAAGCAACCGGATTAGCCGGGTCAAACCTGGGTTGATTTTTAACAGCCGATTTTGATAGAGAAAGATAGACAGCCGTTTCTGTCCAGTCGATAGAATCAATCCATTTTGGTTCTATCTGGACTTTTTTGCCCGGAAGCCAATTTCGTGTGTCGATAATTACCTTTTGGATGGCCCAAAGTTTTTCATCAACAACTAAATCTTCTATATGGCCGATGTCCCCATCCGTCGCATGAATATAGCTGCCGATAAGTTCTTTCGAGCTGTATATAGGATTTCGGTGTCCCTTTTTGCTACGGGTACCACTCGACTCAGCCGGAGGAGTTTCTTCCTTTCCTTCCTTAGCCCGAATGGTTTCTATAATAGAATCGTCACTCATCCCCACCGTTTCTTCATCAAACAAACCCCCGCCCAACTGAGAAACCGGCGGGCCAGCCTCAGTAGCGGACAGAGTAGCTGGTGCTTCACCAAGTACAATCTGATCGGTGGCGATGGCAAATTCACTTAATCCGTTTCTATCCAGTGTAACCGATAAAACTTCTACTTCATCGTCTACATGTTTGATAAGCGTGGGTGAAAGTAATACTTTTTGACCCTCAAATAAGTTACCGGTATCAATTACAAAATATTGAACAATCCAATTGTGATCGTCAAAGTATATATCATCGATATGACCAATATTGTCATTGCCTGCCATTACGGTATACCCATACAAATGATGAACGCTTTTAAACATATTTGTTACCTGTTACCCTTTCTCGGCATAAACCTGACCGGCTTGTGAAAAGATCTCTTCGACCCTCGGCACATCGTTCGGATCAACCTTAACGGTAACTAAAGTCGCGCCCCGAACAACACGCTGCGTGAAGAAGTCTGCTTCCTCATTTTTAATACCTACACTACTTAATTTGTTCTTAATATCATTAATCACTGTATCGGTCGGTATTAATGTTTCGCCGTTTTGACGCTCTTCGGTTATAACGGCTCCTGCACCGGGTGTGGTGCTGCCAACACCCGCCGCCGGCACTACCCGAACGGTTTCATTCGTCGTCTCCGGTTCAAACTGATGATGATCAATAATTGTAATCTCGTCATCCGACTCACGACCATAGCCTAATTCTTGTAATGCTTCAATTGCTTTATCGATATCAGCATCGTTATCAAATATAGCAGCTACAGTTTTTTTATTGCTAAATAAACCCATTTTATTCTCCTTTTCTGACTTACACGGTCATAAAGTGTGTCGTTAGCGTTGTAGATTGAATAGCCTACAGCTTATTTACATATCTGAGGATTTTCTTGAGTAGGCCGTAATATTAGTATACGATGTCAATGCCTTATAAACTACACTCAGTCGAGCAATCTTTAAGGTTATTTCGAGCTATTTGTCTATAGTTCTTTATATATGCTGTAGAAGGACTTATATCACCCTGAAAACGGACGTAACCTACCTGGATGGGGGATACATACCTGTAAAAAATCGCCCAAGTTGGTAGAGCTTCTTATCTGGTTTAGTGTCGTCAACTGTTTGAAAGGATGGTACTATGGAATAAACCTCAATAAGAAGGAGAACCCCATCAAAGTATCGCAGGTTCCGGCCCCACCACTATCGACGGACGGTAATTACACATCTGCCTCTCTTGGAGACCGACCATCTAAACCGCTCGTCAGCATCGGATGGATATTGGCTGTCGATGAACGCGATCTCAGCCGGATTAAAGCTTTTCGACAGGCTGCTGACCAATTACATCAGTATTTGTCCGTTCAGTTTCCCCAGTTTCAATGGGATATGCCTTTCATTCATCGCGCGCTTTTTAGCCCCCACGGAGCGCTTGATCCGCTCCCGCTGTTGGAAGCCGGTATGCACGAAAAAACAAGTCACGTCTGGGATTATGCCCTGGTCGTCGTTCCCAACGAGTTAACTCCCTTGGAGCGCATTTTTACCATTGGTGTCCCGTCGTCGGCCCTGGAAGTGGCGGCGTTGTCCAGCGCTCGGCTTAACTATGGTGATCGCTTTAGCGAGCAACTCTCTGCCCTGGCGACGCATCTGTTAGGCCATATGTGGGGCTTGGAACACGCTGAGACAGGGCCTATGGTGCCCCCCGAAGATTGTGACACACTAACCCTCGATGATTTTTCTGAAAGTGAACAAGAGATTATTATTGATCGACTTGAGGAAGTAGCCGATCAACGGCTCGAAGAGCAGCAAAGCCGGTGGAGTTGGCTCTCTTTTTATTGGCACACATTTTGGGCCGATCCGCAGAGTATTTTTATTGATGTCCTGGGCTACAAACCTTGGCGCTTGCCAATTCGCATGGGACGCTTAACCGCAGCCGCTCTGGCCTCAATTTTGGTGCTGGTTCTGGCCGCTGAGTCTTGGGAGATCGGTACCAACCTCTATTTCCCGACGCTGGTGGTGGCTACCGTGCTGTCTATCTTTATTGCCACTATACTTTTGTTTTTCGGACAAAATCTTAACAACATAGCTCGCGAAGTAGGCTGGCGCGAGCAACTTACCCGAACCCGCATCGTATTATTTCAAACATTGCTGGTGGGCATGATAACTGTGTGGGGTGTTTTGTTTACCATTTCATTTATCACAGCGTTATTTATACCCCGCTCTGTTACTCTAGTTTGGTCGGGCCTCTCAACGCTGGGGCTGCCCCTCTTGGCTCAGCACGCAGCCTTTATGGCGACCACTGGCGTTCTGGCTGCTGCCTTAGGTGGCAATTTGGAGGAAGAAGATACACTGAAAGCCAAACTCTTTTTCGACGAAGAAACATAGCTCAGTCTCAATTTTCGAGACAAAATGGACAACGGATAGAGAAAAACGGATAGAAAACAGAACCCCGTTACTTTCTTAGTCCGTTTTTGTTTTTGGTCATATGTTAGAGTGAAAGACGCAATTCGCGCAGCTATCACTCTGCTTGTTGAGTTTCACCTGATCCTCAGGTAAAAGAATATAAAAATGAGACCGAACTAACACCTTTGTTATCGTTAAAATAGGAAGGACTAAACCTCTCATGGAAGCATTTTTTCAAGATGTAGCACCGCTCGAATATATTGTTAGTAGTGTCATGCTGTTTATCCCTAAGCTCATCATGGCGATTATTATTTTTCTGACAACACTCTATGTTGCCAAATTGGGGTATCGCTATGTGGAAATTGGAACGGCGCGGCGTAAGGTTGACTCAGAGGTGTCGCTGCTGCTGGCGAGAATTACTCAAATTGCCATTATTGTTTTTGGTACTATATGGGCACTGTCGGCAGTCGATTTTAATGTCACTAGCTTTGTAGCCGGCTTGGGCATTGTAGGCTTCACCGTGGGTTTTGCCCTTAAGGATGTCGCGGAGAACTTTGTGGCCGGCATTTTGCTGCTTATCCAGCAGCCCTTCAACATTGGCGATGCCGTTGAGGCCGGCGGTTATAGCGGTACAGTCAGCAACATCGAAATCCGGTCGACCACTATTCGCACCTTTGATGGACTGCTGGTTATTATCCCCAACGCCCAGGTTTACAGCAATCCAATTACCAACTTCTCAAAAGTCCCTCATCGACGAATCAATGTCAATGTGGGTGTTGGATACGAAACCGATCTCGATAAAGCCACCGATATTTTACTGGACATCGCCAACAAACTACCCGGCATTATGGACGACCCGGCTCCTTTTGTTGTGTTCGATGAATTTGGCGACAGCTCTATTAACGCCACGCTCTATTTTTGGGTGAGGATGGACGAAGTCGGCTATTTCGACTCGCTGGATGGCGTCATTAAGGGCATCAAAACCGCCTTTGAACGAAACAACATCAATATTCCCTATCCCATTCGAACCGTATATATGGAAGCCAAATAACCAATTGCTGAACGTAACGGTAGGCCTGCCTGGGTACGAGAGTTGAGGCTCAGTAGATCAAAACTTAAGGAGTGAGGCATCTGAGGATGTCGGCTCCTCGAAAATTGGATATGTTGAGGCGTTTCTAACGCGTAATGATGTTGATGGCCGTCGGTACAAGCTGAATCGATACGCGCGATTCGCCAATTATCTCACCGTCGGCACGAACGGGGAGATCTTGTTTTGTTTCTATCGAAATATGCTGTTTGGCGTTGAAATAAGTTATATTTTTGTCGGTATAATGACGATTGCGGGCCATATTCCACAGCAGCCGTAGATAGTCGGAGAGAGTTTCGCCCTTGATGATGCACAGCGCTAAATGTTGGTCGTCGGGGCTAATATGCTCTCCCCATCGCAAAGATGATAGCCCTACAGCTCCGGCATTGGCGACAAGAACCAAAGACGCGCGGATGGAAAGTGTACTTGAGTCGATTCTAATATTAAATCGCCACCGCTTACGCTGAAGCAGCCGCCGAATAGCTTCCCAGATGTATACGAGACGACCGAAGCGACGTTTGTCCTCGGGTCGGATGCTACCGATAATAAGCGAATAAATCCCCAGGCTAATATGAGAGATAAAGTAACGGTCACCTACCTGCATCAGATCGAGATGGCGTATTTTGTGTCGATGGTCGGCAATGAGAGCACAGGCTTCCTCTAAATCAAACGGAATACCGAGTTCATGGGCTATGATGTTGCCCGTGCCAAGGGGAATAATGGCTAAAGGGATATTACTTAAAGCCAGACCGTTTACCACCTCTGATATGGTTCCATCACCACCAATGGCGACCACCAATGTGATGCCCGCGTTTATTTTTTCTACGATGATGGCATGTACGTCATCCTGGCCCGATGTTTGATAAATTTCAAAATCCCAGTTTTGGCTGATGAAGAATTGTTGTAGATAGCTCGACACCGCGTCGGCATTGACATTACCGGCCACGGGGTTGAGGATAACGAACACATTCTGGGAGGATAGTGCCTGGGATTGAATCGGTGAGCGTTGTCGCACTCGATCTTTCATCAGTTGCCTGCTTTAAATAATTGAGACCCGGATGAAGTGCATCCGGGCTTATTTTAATAAATATTATTAGAAGTTACGCAGTTCAGATTGGTTCAGTCTCCAACTAAGCCTTCAACCGGAGTTCAACCATTTTACACCTTGATTTAGGCTTAATTTGATCGTTTAAGACTGAACCAATCTTATGTCTCAGTTCAACTGCGTAACTCATAATTATATTACAAGGCGTTCTACTAGCGAGATTTTTTAGCTTGTCCTTCAGGCCAACCAATGGAGTCTTGCGGGTCCTCAGCAGCTTGTCCTTCGGGCCAGCCAATCGAATCGTGCTCGCTTTTGGCTGCCTGCCCTTCAGGCCAGCCGATAGAATCTTGCGGGTCTTCCGCAGCTTGTCCTTCAGGCCAGCCAATGGAATCGTCATTTCGCAAGGCCGTTGACAAGGAATGGTAGCTATTTTCCATCTCCGTTAGGTGGCGCTCAAACTCTGCATGGTGCTTTTCATAGTGTGCTTCATCTAACGTATTGAGTTGATTATATTTGCGGGTAACCGTATTGTACTGTGTTTCAAGTGCTCCGTAATCATCTTTGTAGCTGGAGGTGGAGTCGGAAAAGAGATTAGCAGTTTCTCTTCGAAATTTATCGATTTCAGCAATAAGTTTGTTGTAACGGGTCTTTAGCGAGGCTTTTATATTTGAGTGTGTCATTTTACTGCTCCGTAAAGTTTTGTTTGATTATTAATACCTTACTAACAGTTTACCGTTTTTGCTTTTGTTTTAACACCTCAAATTGGGCTATTTCGTCAATAAAAAAGAGCTATCCTAAAATAGCTCTACTGAGTTATGGCTAATTTTCCTTTTTTCCAAGTAGGTAAGGGAATAATGTGAGTAGTACAAAAATCATATAGAAAGATATAACGTTGTCGGTAATTACTTACTTACCTATTCACCGACAACGCTATAATCTCTTTTTTTTTGATGGTCACTTTTAATAACATTAACCAAGTCCGATACATCCATCGCATTCCAACGTTTGGCGCTGTAGGTGTAGCAAGTATTATCTTGAACACTTACGCCAATAATTTGCATATTCGGGTCGATATTGAGAATATCAACTATCGACACATTAATTTTGTCTGAACCGTTACCGAAAACAACAACTACATCAGGCTGGATTTCGCTAATCAGTTCGATGGCGCGATCGATTTCTTTTTCTTGGCCAACTACTCGTAGCTCCTCTTCAGAAGCGAGTAAGCTTTTTAATCCGTGACCAAACATGAGATATTCTGAGATGATAAAAACGTCAGTCATTGGAAAATTGCCTAAATTTGCTACCTAACTCTCTACGGCTCCACGCATACAACATACCAGTTTACATTAATTAACTATACGAGCTGCCTTATAGAGGAACCATACCCGGTCGGGCTATCTTAAGGAAGAAATAGTATTTGTAGAAAAATTTTCTTTTAGAAAATAACCTTTATATCGGGTGACAGTGTATTTTATAGATAATAGGTTTGTACTCTATGAGGGTTTTTCAATTAACCCCTCTCGTACCGCGTGAACGGCGGCCTGGATACGGTTTTTGACATGTAATTTCTCGAGAATATTGCGAAGATGAATTTTAACCGTGTTTTCGGTAATACTTAACTCATCAGCAATTTCTTTGTTCGTAGCTCCCGTGACCACAAGTTCTAGAACTTCTACTTCACGGGCTGTCAATTCATCGACACCATCCGACTCGTTTTCCTCAGTTTTTTCCGGCTGGCGAAACTCTTGCAAGATTTTCGCGGCCATAGCACCGGAGATAGCGGCTTCGCCATTTCGTACTTTGTCCAACATATCGTAAAGTTGCTGCGGTTCCAGATTTTTGAGAAGATAACCTTTGGCTCCATACTTAATCGCCTTGAATAAATCGTTATCGTTATCTGAAACGGTCAACATTACAATGTTTATGTGCGGCATTTCACCCTTAAGTACTTTTACGGTTTCTAAACCGTTTTGGCGGGGCATGTTTACATCCATTAGAATGATGTCGGGAAGTGTCTGTCGGGCGACGCGAACCGCTTCAATACCATCTTCTGCTTCACCCACTACCGTTAAATCTTGTCGATTAGCGATAAGCGAAGCAATTCCTTTTCGAAACAATACATGATCATCTACAAGTAAGATACGCAACTTTTCCATTTAATCCTCTTTAGTACACAAAAATGGGCATTTTATACAGGCATTATATCACTTGATGATGCTCCAAGCTATACCAGAACGGGTAAATTGGATATAGCCCATGTGGGTGACAAATCGTAAAAAAATTGTATTTCGAATGATGGATAAATTGGTTTTTAATTTCTGATAGTGCGTAACTGGTGAGTCGCAGCACATATTAAACAGAATAAGTCGCAGCAGATATTGAACATTTACAAAGGAATAAGTCGCAGCAG
>JAGRBZ010000214.1 GCA_020433805.1 Anaerolineae bacterium | reverse complement strand
TGGACCGGATCGGGAGACGGCTCGTCGGTGGGGACAGAGGTTGGTGGGGGGGTTGGTGTCGATGTTGGTGCCGCCGTTGGTTCATCGGTGGGAACAGCCGTCGGTTCATCGGTTGGTGCTGCCGTTGGTTCGTCCGTTGGTACGGTTGTTGGTTCATCCGTTGGCTCTGGTGTTTCCGAAGGAATAGGCGATTGGAAAACACTGCTGGCCAGGGCTGGTGACACATCTGCCTGAATAATCATAGGCAAGACCAAGGCAACTATGGCTAAGATTATTGAATAACTTGTAAAGGTGTTGTGTTTCATGTATTCGTGCTCCTCATCTGTAATCTAGTTGGTCAGTCACCCTCAACGCAACGAAAGCCGTTTCAAATTTATATAAGCCGAGCGTTAAACCTTTTACCCTGTTTAGCTTCTCCAAACTATGGAGTAAATGGTGGTTTTTTGCGAGAAAGCTCTATGTTGTTAAGGTGCTGCCTAAGTTTCTATTTTCTATAGTATATCGGTTAGGGAACAGAGTGTGAAGCGTAAAATATTCGTGATCTGCGCCAAGTAATAGTGAGAAGAATAATAGGGGCTACATGGGTATTGTACGTAGTTTGTACGTGAGGAGAGAAAGGGGAAGTTGTTTGAGACAGTTGGTTAGTTTGGATAGCAGCTGAAAATGAACGACAACCACCTATCCAACTAACCAACCATCAAATTAACCAAACAACGCTTTACTTCGCTTTGCCGTTAGTTTTACCGTTCGACTTGGTCTTTTCGCGCCAGCTTTTCTTTTTAACCTGCATCGGCAAGGTGTAGCGCCGTACCTTATCGAACTGATACAGCGCATTAGCCACCGCTCCGGCTGTTGGCACCAGGCCGATTTCACCGACGCCTTTCGCACCATAAGGGCCATAAGGATCAGGCACTTCAACGCCGATGATCTCCATCTCCGGCATCTCCCAGGCCCGCAGGATGCCGCAGTCGCGTAGACGGGTGCTCTTGGGGCGACCTTCTTCCATCACCAAATTCTCGCTGATGGCGTAGCCCAGCCCCATATGGATCGATCCCTCAAGCTGTCCCTCAAATAGGGTCGGGTTGAAGATTTTTCCGGCGTCGTGGGCGGCCGTAATCTTTTCGATATGACCGGCCTCATCCAAGGTAACCAACTGCGTCGCGTAGCTGTAGGAGTAGTGGGTGTACACCTTTTCGACCATCGCGCCCGGCTTGGTCGTCCAATCGACCACCCATTCACCCTGGTAGACCTTGCCAACCAGATCGGCCAGCGTGTTTGATTGCAAATCTTCCTTCAGTCCCTTACACGCATCGATAATGGCGTTGCCGACCAGCGACGTGGCCCGCGAGGCCGTGGTCATACCGGCTTCTTGGCCCGAGGCGGTATCGACCCGCACCTCGACTAAGTCAGGACTGAGGCCGGTTTCGTTGCAGAACGTTTGTAAGGCTATCGTGTGAACGCCTTGGCCCATCTCCGTCCAGCCGTGGTCGATGATGACTTTATCGGCGGCTGCAATCGTGATGCTGGCCTGAGAGGCATCGGGCATGCCGTTCCCGATGCCGGTATTTTTGATGCCGCAGGCCAGTCCGGCATATTTGGCCTTGTAAAATTCATCTTTGACGGCCAACAAAGTGGCTTTCGCACCGGCTCCGGCTTCGATAATCTGGCCGGTGGCGGTCATATCGCCATCATCCAGTGCGTTGTCGTAACGGAACTGCCAGCGGTCGAAGCCGCCTTGTTCGCATAAATCATCAAGACAGCTTTCCAGAGCGAAGGCGGTTTGGTTGACACCAAAGCCGCGCATCGCGCCACAGGGCAAGTTGTTGGTGTAAACCGCCGTGCTTTCAATATCGGTGACGGGGAAGAAGTAGGCCCCCGTCGCGTGACCGGCAGAGCGCTCCAGCACTTTCATGCCCACCGAGGCATACGCGCCCGTATCACCCACAAAGCGCCCTTCGCAGAAGGTGAGTTTGCCCTCTTTGGTGCAGCCGATGGTATATTCCATCCAAATGGGATGGCGTTTGGGGTGCATGGCAATCGATTCATCACGGGTGAGCCGCACTTTAACCGGCACTTGCAGCAGATGCGCAAACAACGCGGCGTGGCCCTGCACCGACAGATCCTCTTTGCCGCCAAAGCCGCCGCCGTTGGGTACCAGAATAACCCGTACATCTTCCAGCGGCAGGCCAAGCAATTTGGCAATTTGGATGCGATCTTCATAAATCCCTTGCCCCTGCGATAAAATCTCGACACCATTTTCTTTCGGGTAGGCGATGGCGCACTCCGGCTCCATAAAGCCGTGCTCGATCATTTGGGTTTGGTAGATACCGTGGGAAATGTAGGTCGACTCCGTTTTGGCCTGGTCGAGATCGCCCCGGTTGGTTACGGTTTTCGAAAGAATGTTGCCGCCCTCATGCACGGACGGGCTGTCGGCTTTTAAGGCTTCGTGAACATCGGTGACGGGCGGTAATACATCGTACTCCACTTCAATCAGAGCCATCGCCTGGCGGGCCGTTTCGTAGCTGTCGGCCACCACGCCGGCCAGCACATCGCCCACGTAGCGAGTCTCTTCACCGACGGCAATCATCAGCGGCCAATCCTGCCGAATCAGGCCGATGGTGCGTCCACCGGGTACATCGCCTGCCGTAAAGATGCGGATAACGCCCGGCACCTGCTCGGCAGCGCTGGTATCGATCTTCAGCACCTTGGCCCGGGGATGATCGCTAAATTTGAGCGCCGCATGACGCATGCCGTCGACGGTAATGTCATCGACATACTGATGCTGGCCCAGTACCAGCTTTTGGGCTTGATATTTCGGCTGGCGCGAGCCGATTTTACCGTCACTTTGCGGCGGCGGTACTTCCTCTTCTTCGCGAATGGCGTCGGCAGCGCAGATAACGGCATCGACAATCTTTTTATAGCCGGTGCAGCGACAGAGGTGCGGGGTGAGCGCCTTTTCCACTTCGGCGCGATTGGGATTGGGATTCTTGTTGATTAAGACGTTCGACTGCATAACGATGCCGGGGATACAGAAGCCACATTGAACCCCACCTTTGGAGACGAAGGCGTTGGCAAAGACGTTTTGGCGATACTCGCCCAAGCCTTCGGTGGTGACGATGCTGCTGCCGGCCACTTTTTTCATCGGCGTGATGCAGGAGAGAACCGCTTTGTCGTTAAGTTGAACCGCACAGCAGCCGCAGGCCGCCTGCGGAGCGCACCCATCTTTGGGCGAAATGATGCCTTCGTGCTCGCGGAGATAGGTTAAAAGCGGTAGGTCGGGATCGCCCTCAAACGTTTTTGTCTGACCGTTTAGCATAAATTCCATACAATAACCTCCTTGGGGAATTTTTAACTACGGATAGTATGGTTTTTCTCGATTTGCGGGTTTTTGTTGCGGTGTTTGACTTAGTTTTTCACAAAAGTCCGTTTCTGTCAAAAAGAACAGGGAGTAGGGAGTAAGGGGGAAATTGTTTCTTATTCCAAATCTATTAACCTGGGTTCGGAAAGGGATACGTCTGATGTCATTTCGCAGCGCAGCGGAGAAATCCCTGTGACAGTACATCTAAACAGGTGTTCGGTTGGGAAATTTTGAAACAACAATGCTGATTTTTCCCCGTGAATGCTTCATGATCTTGAAATGTCTGAGGGATTTCTCCGCCTTCGGCTACGAAATGACATGGTAAGTCCTAAGATTATACTTAACAATCTCCCCCTGCTCCCGGCTCCCTACGCCTTGCATCAAGGTTGGCCGCCTTGCCCCGGTGTGGTGGGATAGCTAATGGGGTCGATGAGCGCTTCGATCAACATGGGACGGGCCTCGACTACAGCCGTACGAACAGCCTCGGCGCAGGTCGATGCGTCGGATACCTGCCGGTAGGGTATTTCAAACGCCGCTGCGATATCGGCAAAATGGGGATTGACAAACTCGGTGCCGTAGATGTCGTCTGCTCGCCGCAACTGCTTGGCCCGAATGAGATCAAGTGCCGCATCGTTCATGACGATGATGATAACCGGCAGGTCGTATTCAGTCAGCAGGCTCAACTCGCCCAGGACCATGCCGAAACCCGCATCGCCGGTGATGCAGACTACCGGCTGCTGTAATTCTAGCGCCGCCGCTATCGCTGCCGGTAGCCCGAAGCCCATGGCCGATAGTCCGTTGGACAGCATAAAGCGATTGGGCGCGTAGGCCGGCCAGGTTAGCGCCGTTAAAATCTTGTGCGAGCCGACGTCGGTGGTGATAAGCGTATCGCGTGGTGTGCAGCGGCGTACCGTCTCTAGAACCTGCTGGGGCAGCAAGCGACCCTCGGCCGCGACCGGCAACGATCGGGTAGCCAGGCCATCACGAAACAGGCGCACCCGCTTTTTGCCCCACGCCGCATCCGTTTGGTTTTCGACAGAGGCCAAACTCCGGAGCGTTGGCCCGATCTCTCCGACCAACGCAACTGTCGCCGGGATGGCCGGATCGATGTTCGGCCAGGGAGCGACCCAAATCAGCGGTTTGGTGTAGTCCCATATGCGTACCAACTCGACCACATCGAACCCGACCGCAATAATACAATCGGCTTCATCCAACATGGCATAGGCCGGATCAGACTTCATCAGACCGATGGTTCCGGCAAAGAGCGGATGATCGTTGGCCAGCGCCCCTTTGCTCTTGGGCGTGTCGATAACCGGCGCGTTGAGCTGTTCGGCCAGGGCTTGCAGTTGGGGGTATGGTCGCTGCGGTTCCACACCCAGGCCGGTGACGATGATCGGTCGGCGGGCTTGGGCTACTTGGGCTTGGGCCGCCGCCAGCGCATTTGCATCAGTCGGCGTTGAAGGAGACGCTGGAGTTTCGGTTGCGCTGTCCGAAACGGCGGTATCGGCATCGGCCCCGATTAAACTGAGATGCACCGGCCCCGGTCGCCCCGCCATCGTCAAATTGAGCGCCTGACGAATGTGGTCGGCGGCTCCCGCCGGGGTTAAGCGGCTGGTCTGTTTGGTCATCGGTTGGAAGACGGCCTGCAAATCCAAAACCTGGTGGGTGTGCCGCCCCAGATCGGCCTCCGGCGACTCGGCGGTGAGCACCAGCACCGGGGCGCGATCCAGATAGGCGTGGGCTACCCCGGCCAGCGCGTTGGTGGCTCCCGGCCCCAGCGTGGTCAGGCACACGCCTGGCCGGCCCGTAAGCCGGGCGGTGACATCGGCCATATACACCGCCGAACTCTCGTTGCGCACCAGCACAAAGCGAATGCCTCGCTGTCGCAGCGCAGCTAAGACTGCCAAATTTTCGCCGCCCGGCAAGCCAAAGACGGTCTCAATACCATACTCGTTTAGAATGTGAGCCAATGTTTCGGCTACGGTTGTCATGGATGTTCTCCGTGAAGCTTTAGGATTCATTCAGTTGTCAAAGTTGTGATGTTCAAGATAAGGCTAAGGCTGAGGCTAAGGCTAAGAAAAAAGTCTAGGCTGATAGCTGAACGCTTACCAGAGTGTTGATGGTTTCTGGATGGCGTTTAAGATAGCGCACTTTGCCGGTTGGAACAAGTTCGTTAGCAAAGTTAGGCCGGTAGGAGTCGTTTTTCGGTGGTAGGAGTCATTTTTCGGCGGTACGAATGACTTGGCAGTCGGTACGGATGATTTTTCGGTGGTACGAACGGTTCGGCGGACGGTACGGATGATTTTTCAGCGGTACGGATGGCTCGGCGGACGGTACGGATGATTTTTTTTTGGTACGAATGGCTCGGCGATTGGTACGAACGATTTTTTGCGGTGAAGGCTGCATTTCAGATAGGAATGGCCTCGTTTTTATTGGGGAGAGCGTCTCAATGGATATTTTATTGTAAAAGGATAAGATTTGTGTGATAATAGGTTTATTGAATTGTTGGAAGAATTAAGTTTGACGCGTAGTAATTCGATTGGGCAAGTTAATCTAAACATAATTGGGCGGCTTCCAGCCACAACAAGAGAAAAATGGTTTCATCAATGGAGTATATGTTGAGTAGAGTTGCTCAATCGGTTCAACGGACATTGGTCGGTCTCCTTTCTGACGGATTTTGCCAATAAAACGGCCACCCCCAAACCCAATAGGTCAAAGATGGCCCCACCGTTTACCGAATCACCATGTGTCGTGTAAAATATTTGCAGCCCTCCAGACTGTTCTAGCACCTGGGGGCGGCGCATTTTCAATTGGTTGGCGAAATAATACACTACCTGTAGAATCGTTGTCAAAAATGTTGCCGGATGTTGAATTGTTATGGGAGTCCAACAGTCTCTGTTGAGACGACAACGACAATGAAAATCTTTTGCTATCGGCTAACGGCTAACCACTAACTGCTATTTCCAGAGGAGATAAACCATGTTGCAAACTATCGAAGCTGTCATTGATGAACAGGGAAATGTTCGCTTATTAGAGCCGATTCAATTACCAACAGCTCGCCGCGCCTTGGTCACCATTCTGGAATATGAACCCTTGGTCGATCTACCGGAGACGGCGTTACTGAGTGAACCGGCTTTGGCTGAAGATTGGAATCGACCGGAGGAGGATGCGGCATGGTCTCACCTTCAGCCGGAACCGTCATCTTAATTCCCTTTCCTTTCTCTGATTTATCTAAGTCGAAACTCCGCCCGGCGGTCGTGCTAGCCGATGTTGGCCGCGATGATTGGATTCTCTGCCAAGTTACCAGCAACCCCTACAGTGACAGACGAGCTATTGAACTACTTGATACCAGTTTTGAGACAGGTTCATTAGTGGTCACCAGTTATGCCCGACCGGGCAAATTGTTTACGGCTAATCAAAGTTTGATGGTTGGGGAGGCGGGACATCTGAACGCAACCTCATTTAACCAAATCATCGAAGCCGTGGTCACTATTCTACGGGGAAATCTTGCTCCGTAATTAGATTACCAGACCAAATCGCTGCCCGACGATGGCATTAAGCTGATGCCCAGGACTCGCCGTTTAGCGAAGTTGTTTGTGGCACTTTGAGTTTGTCTTATTTTGAAGTATCGATGGACACAGCTTGCGCCGAGGACGTTAGACGGCTGCCGATCGTATAGAAATAGCCCGAAATGTTTGGTTAAATCTCTTTGAAGTGGTACGATTATGATATAAGAAAAGGCAAAGGCATCAATCAGTTTAAGGAGGTATTGAAGGTATGAGTAGTGCCATAACAATACCGGATGTTCTTACCCTACTCTATTTATAATTCAGTAGTCTCGCTCAGAGCTTGAACCGGCTCAACATGCACCAAAACATCGACCACATTCAACGTGTCTTGCAGGCGGTCTTGCGCAATATGCCCGATGAGATGGGCCTCTTCCAGCGGCATCTGACCATCAACCTGAATGTGCAGATCTAAGTGGGTGGCCTGCTCCGGCCCTCGGCTGCGAATTTTGTGGCACGACTCTACGCCATCGATGGCGAGTACAATTTTTTCGACCTGCGCAATATCAACAACGGCGCTATCGGCCAGCTCCTCCGAGGCACGGCGGACGATTTTTAGGCCGGTGTGCCCAATCACCACCACGATGATCAACGCTACGGCGGCATCCATCCACAGCCAACCCAACGTAACCGCAACCAAACTGGCCAGCACCGACAGCGATACGTAAATATCGGATTTGGTGTGGGCCGCGTCGGCCAGCAACAGGCTTGATTTCAAGCGGTTGCCCTCGTGCTTTTCATAAGCCACCACCAAGATATTAAACACAATGGTGATAATCATCACGCCGAAGCTCAACGCGGTGACTTGCGGCGCGCCGCCCTGCATGAAGCGCTCAAAAACGCTTTGCAGCACGTTCCAACTGGTGAGCAGCAGCAGCAGACCGATGCCCAAAGTAGCGAAGGTTTCGTATTTTTGATGGCCGTACGGATGATCGTGATCGGGCGGGCGGCTGGCAATGGTCGAACCAATCAGACCGATAATGTTGGATGAGGCATCCATCGCCGAGTGAAAGCCATCGGCTAAGATACTGATCGCGCCGGTTAGGAGACCGGTCAGGATTTTAGCTACGGCCACGATTAGGTTGAGAAAGAGGACTCGCCATAAAACCTGGTTAACGTGCTGCCGACGGGTGCCGGCTTTCTTAGCCGTTGAAGATGTGTGTTTGGGATGAAATTTGATTGAGTTGACCATAGCGGACACCTCTCTTCTTGATTGACTCTCTTCCAGAATAAGCCAATTTGAGAAGCGTGGCAATAGCCCGCTGTTAACTTTTCCTTCAGGACTCGCTAAGTTTCTTTTGAGCATACCCTAACTAAATTTTCAGTGTGTCCTAAGAAGAAATTTAGTCAAGGATAAAAGAATGGAGAATTGAGAATGAAGAAGGGGTCGTAATTGGTAAATCTTATTCAGGGCGATACACGGAGACTGGAGATTAAGTCTCTAATTTCCAGTCTCAAATTACCATTTACCAATTACTGCTTTCGGGGTTAGGAGATTATTTGTTTTTCTCAGCCTCAGCCTTCGCCTTAGCCTATCTTATCCAGCGCATCCCGCATCTGGTCGAGAGCCTGGGTCAAAATTGAGCGAGGACAGCCGAAGTTGAGCCGAACGAAGCCTTTACCCGCTTTGCCAAAGGATTGACCATCGTTAAGGGCAACGTTGGCTTCGGTTAGGAAGAATTGGTGCGGATTGCCTTCGATGCCCGCATTACGGCAGTCGAGCCACGTCAAGTAGGTGGCTGTGGGGTAGGTGGCGTCGATAGTGGGCATGTTGTCACCGATGTACTGAACGGCATAATCTCGGTTGGCCGTTAAATAGGCCAATAGCTGGGTTAGCCATTCGCCGCCTTGGGTGTAGGCAGCCAGAGCGCCCGTGTAGCCCAAAATATTGATATGGCCGGCCAGTCCGCGCATCGCTTTTTCATAGCTGCGACGGAGCGTGTCATTTTGAATAATGGCAATGCCGCATTGCAGCCCCGGCTGGTTAAACGTCTTACTGGGCGCAATTAGCGTCACGCAGCGGTCGGCAATTTCCGGCGAAAGAGTCGCCATCGGAATATGGGTTGTGTCTCCCAACAGGAGATCGGAATGGATTTCATCAGAGCAAATGGTGATATCATGGCGTAGACAAATTTCGGCCAAACGCTGCTGCTCCTCCAGACTATAGCCACGGCCAATAGGATTGTGAGGATTACAGAACATAAAACCGCGCGTTTGGGGCGTAATGCTCGACTCAAAAAGGTCGTAATCAATTTCGTAGTCGATGTGCTGGCCCTGCTTTACCAGCGTCAAATCGACTGTGGTGAGAACCCGGTCTTGAAATCTCGGCGCGGTTAGAAAGGGTGGATAAACCGGGGTAAGCGTTAAAATCTCGTCGCCCGGTTGGCCAATGGTGCGGCATACATAGTTGAAACCGGCTACAATGCTGGGTACATAAATAATTTGGCCCGGCGTAATCTCCCAATCGTAGAGATCGCGCATCCGTTGGCAGATGGTCTCGGCCAATTCTACGGGCGGCATGCAGTAGCCAAAAACGCCGTGTTCAATGCGCTCGTGCAGGGCACGGATCACCGGCTCGGGCGAGCGAAAATCCATATCGGCTACCCACAGCGGCAGAGGGTCATCATTATAGTAAATCCATTTGGCCGAATCGGAGTTGCTTCGGTCGATAATCTGATCAAAGTTGTAGTTCATAAAAGCACCTTTGTAAGTTTTCAGTAGGGTGAAAATATTTTGAGAAGTTAAAAAAACCGCTGGTAAATAATCGCGTTTGTGCCCATAAGAGCATTGACCGCGACCGAGCGGTTTTTGAAGATTACTACATTATTGAGGTATAACAAAAATTTACAGACAACCGGCTATAGTCCTCGATAGGTCCACAAGCGATTAATAATAAAGTTCCAAAAGAAAACAACTCCAATGGCGACGATTTTGGCGATATTGTAACTCCACGGCTCGCCGAGCATCCCCACCACCAGCGAGTCAACGCCCAGAACTATAACGTTGTTGATGATAAGACCAATGAGGTTGACCAGCGTAAATTGAGGGAGCTGCGTTCGCTTTTTTCGGGCACGTGACTCAGGGTAAGTCCACAGACGATTCCAGGTAAAATTACTAATAATCGCCACACATACGGAAACGGTGTTGGCCCAAAGGAGATCCCAGCCAAAGACGCCTCGCAATATATTGAGAAGAGCAAAATCTATCGCGGCCCCTAAAACGCCGACAATCCCAAATTTTACAAAGCGTCGAACTTCTTTAGGATTGCTTTCGTACAAGCTTGTAATGTTATCGATGATGAATAGCAGTAAGATGACCATGACTTTTTCTTTGTAGCGGCTCACGACGGCCGGATGAGTATAGTACTGAGGCAAGCGCGAGGACAATTGCGACGTGGAGGTACATACCCTGGACATAGAGGTTGTCAACAAGGTTATGCACATGAAGATGAACAATAATCCCGATTATCCCGACTGCGACAGCTTTGTGAAAATTGCCATTATTTTGCACCGCCGCCCATAATAATCCAAAAGTTAGAATCCAAAAAATCAGATACCCCGTTATGCCGATTAATCCGGTTTCGGCTCCGATGTTGAGAAGATAGTTGTGGGCGTGGCCGAGGGGGTCGCGCCACGGCCCAACGGTATACGCCGGATAGACGGCGGCATAATTGCCTATGCCAACTCCCAACCACAAGTTATCGCGCCACATCTCGCGAGCGGCTTGCCAGTGAGCCAAACGTTCCAACGTAGCAAAATTAGCGTCGGTCACTTCGGCATTGGCAACATCGGTGATATTGAGGGCGTCCACAGCATCGACCACGCGCTGAACCACGGCATTATACGGCGATCCGGTATCTGTGGCGTCGATGGTGGGGATGAGGGCTAGGCTGAACGAACTGATCAAACCCATCATAACGCCGATGAGAGCTATCGAACCGACAGCCAGCGCTATCTTTTTGCTCCAAACCATCAGCGTGATCACACTGGCGGCGGCAAAACCTAATAAAGCGCCCCTCGATTGGCTGGCTAACAGAGCCGCCAGCAACAACCCTAACGGTAGGCACAGAACGCCAAAACTCAACAGCCCTATCAGTTTTGGCTTATTTGATAATAATGTTGAGAAATTTTGGTTAAATGCCCAAATTGTCAAAGCGAGAGCCATCGGCAAAATTAACCCCAGATAACCGCCATACGGATTTGGCTGAGCAAAAGTGCCGTATGCTCTTAGAAATCGCCCATCAAATAGAAGAAACCCTTCCGGCCCTACTTTAAAGATAAACTGATATAAACCTAACCCGGCCTGTATTAAACCGGCCATCACTATCGTAATGACTACCCACTTAATGTGTTGAACAGAGAGCAGATTATAAACAAACAGATAAATCGCCAGCATCTCGATCCATTTGATCGTTTCTACCAGGCTGGCTCCCAGAGAGAACGTGGTTAGCCACGATATACTTATTATACCTAAAAAGAGAAAAAATGCTCCGCTAAGTGGGCCTAGCCTGATTTTTGGCTTTTGCTGCAAAATAACGGGCGCAGATAGCAGTTTCAACAACCAGGTCGATAGCGCTAAGGCCAAGATGACCTCCATAAGGCCAACCCGAACGCCGCCGACCTCGATGGCAAGCAAACTGCTTAATGGAATGACGAGAATTAGTAGGTAAAGATATACAATGGGATGGATGAGAGCTACCACAAAAAACACCGTACCACCCACCAGCAAGCCGGCCAGCGAAAGCGGCAAAATAGCTAAAGCCAGACCTGCAATTACCGTAAGAACCGTTACGATAAAGGTCTGGCTTTTTGTATTTATGGTAATGGGGGGCAGCGTAAGCTCTAGAAGTTTCCGTAGAGCAAATGGTGCATAAATAATTGTCTACCTCTTAACAACCTTTTTGAAGTACTCGATTGTGTCTGATAAACCTTCATCGAGCGAAACTTTTGGCTCCCAATCGAGAATGCGCTTGGCTTTGCTGATGTTAGGCTGGCGCACTTTCGGGTCATCCTTGATGCGCATATCCGTCGGTTGGATAAACGCGATGTCGGAGTTGCTGTCTGTCAGTTCGATAACTTTTTTGGCAAAATCTAAGATGGTCATCTCTGATGGGTTGCCGATGTTGACCGGATCGACTTCGTCTGACATCAACAGGCGATAAATACCATCGACCAAATCTTTACAATAGCAGAACGATCGGGTTCGTGTGCCGTCGCCGTACACCGTCAGCGGTTCACCGCGTAGTGCCTGAGCGATAAAGTTTGGCACAACCCGACCATCTTCCTGGCGCATGCGAGGGCCATACGTATTGAAAATACGCACAATTCGCGTATCGACACCATGATAACGATGATACGCCATCGTGAGCGCTTCGGCAAATCGCTTGGCTTCATCATACACGCCGCGCGGGCCAATAGGGTTAACATTGCCCCAATAATCTTCGGTTTGAGGATGGACCAGCGGATCGCCATAAACTTCTGAGGTCGAAGCCAGCAGTAAACGGGCACCTTTAGCCTTGGCTAAACCAAGTGCTTTGTGCGTACCAAGGGCACCCACTTTCATCGTTTGGATCGGCAGTTCTAGATAATCAATGGGGCTGGCGGGAGAGGCAAAATGCAACACCGCGTCGAGTTGGCCTTCGATATAAATGTAGTTGGTGACATCATGGTCGATGAACAGGAAGTTCTTGTTTCCGGCCAGATGCTCGATGTTGGCCGTGTTACCGGTGATGAGGTTATCCATAGCGATAACTTGATGCCCTTCAGCCAAGAATCGGTCGCAAAGATGGGAGCCTAAGAACCCTGCACCACCCGTAATTAAAACTCGCATAATTTTCTCCTTGAAATGATTACAGTTACTTTCATTTTAACCCATAATGTCGTGGCGTCGAATTTGGTTTGCTAACCGATAGCCAGAACAGAGGTTAAATTATTGGTTTTTGCGATTATAAAGCGTTTCATCAGGAATTGCGTTAGAAAAGTACCAAAAGATAGTTAGAATTGTAATATCCAAAATGCGTTACGTGTCTCAGTTGCTAAACATCATCTGGTGGCACTAAATCTCGTTTTAATAAGGCGTAGTGTAGCAGCGGTTCCATTTGCTGCTGAATAGAAGCGTTGGCGTAGCCTACCCAGCTCACTTCAGCCTCAACGTTTAGAGGGGCTGAAAGAGTCTGGCCCCGTTCATCGGTGATAATGATCCCAAATTCACGGGCAATTAATTCGGTACAGAGATCATACGGATGGCAGCATATTCCCAACTCCAGGCCGCGATTAGCCAGCACCTTTTCCATCAGCGGTCGTATATCGGCCACAAAACGATCTTTGCCCGCTATCAACTCGTAAAGCTGGCCGCCGCTGCAAATGTACTGATCCTCAAAGCAGTGGGCTTTGCCTTTTTTAACCGGCCCCAACGCGCCTAAAACAATTTCTTCATCGATGGCGGCTAGTTCTTCTCTGGCTCCCGGAAAAAAGCGGGCGAGCATAGCATAGCCGTGGGCAATCGACTCTGCCTGTGAGGCGCGGAGAGCGAGTGGCCGGCTTTCCCCGGTGATGCGGTTAAAGCGTTCGGCCTTTGCGCCCTGTCCGGCCACAGCCCACAAGCAGTCGGATAGATGCTGCTTGATGAGCGGGATTTCCGTCTGGACAGCGAGTTTTATGTCGGTGAGATTGGTATCGGGGCCGCGATTGGGAGCCACGCCGGTTAAAATCCAGGCGCTTCGCTTTTGGTACATAATGCCGCGCGTGCCATCGATTGGATCAACGATGATTCGCCATTGGGCCTCGGCTTCGGGTAACCCATAGGGCAGGGTGACCTGACCGCCTTCTAATCCCTCGGCAATCAAAACTATCGGCGTGTGGCTGGCAATCTCGCGGCTAAAGAAGTCGAGCAGCATGTCCTCACTAATTCGGTCGACCGCATAGATGGTGTCACCTGCTTCTTCTTTGGCAATTTCAGCCATTTCAGCACCGGTAGCGGCCTCACAAGCCGCCACCACGGCATCGCGAATGTGGTGATGCAGCGTTCGGATAGGGGTGAGCAAAGTCTCAACAGGTTGCGTCATCAGAGGATTTCCTTGCGGTAATCGTGAGCTTTTAGGAGTTCAAAAAAAGGTGACAGCTACCCTGGTGAGTCGCGGCTGTCACCTTAGTTTTAACAACGGACGCCGTTTTTGTCAATTGACCTTTTGAAAGGTAATCTCATACGAAAAGTGAACACTATAAAATG
>JAGRBZ010000213.1 GCA_020433805.1 Anaerolineae bacterium | reverse complement strand
GACCAGGCCGTAGCGGTAGTCGGGAGTCGTAATCAGCGCCGCGTCGTTGACGGTGCCGCGCAGCATGCCGACCTTGTTGGCGATGGTCAGCGGCTGGGGCAGTCCGTACTCGGCAGCGAAGGGATGGTAGGGGAGATAGCGTGGAATATAGGTCATAAACTGCTGGCGGCCCATCAGATCGAGCACCTGCCCACTGACGGTCGGGCTGACGACCTGCCCCTGAGCCAGCGCCAGCAGCAGGTGGAGAAAATCAGCCGGAGAGCCGGTGTTATCGACCGGCGAGTCGAAGACGAAGGGTCGCCCCATCACGGTTCGGGCCATACCCAGATCGCGGAGCCGAGTGTTGATCCGCGCCAGCCCACCCACAGCGTCAATTAACATATTGGAGGCGGTGTTATCGCTGATGGTAATCGACAGCGTCGCCAGATCGTGCAGGGTGATGCGGGCACCGGGCTGTAAATCTTTGAGGACGCCGGAACCTTCGACCAGCTTCTCCGGTTGGAGCGTGATAGGGCTGGTCGACAGCAGTTCGCCGGTGGCTACCTGAGCCAGATATTCAACCAATACGACCAGCTTGATGACGCTGGCGGTGGAGAAGATGTCGTCTGCGTTAAAACGGATCGACTCCTTGCCCTCTACGCGCCGGGCGGCCAGACCAACGTGGCCGCTAAAGCCATCGGCCTCGCGACGAATATCATCGAGCAAGGTGGTCAGAGGGGGGAGAATGTTTGGCACAATTTGCTCCTTATCCGTGCTGTTGCTAAATATCTGTTTCGCGTTGTAGCTGCACACGAACAGTTACGCGATCCTTGGCTCATCAGCAAACAAATCAAAGCTCCAATCGTTGCAGCACATCAGGTTGCCGGGTGGATATTCAAAATTAAACATTCCTCGCAACAGGAAGCCACTCTTACGGCAAATCGCATTTGAGGCAGCGTTATCAAAAGAGGGAAAAGCGTGGAGAAAGCGAAATTTCTTTTCCAAACGGGCCCGTTCTACAATCAAAGCGGCTGCTTTGGTAGCGATGCCATAGCCTTGAAACTCCGGCAAAACACTCCAGCCTGTTTCCCATACGGTTTCATCGAACCACGCTTTCTCCCAATATCCAATCGACCCCACGGCTATGCCTTCCGGCTCAACTATAATGGCGAATATGGGGTCTTTTTCCTCAACACTATTGTGACAATACCCTTGATGACGTTCACGAATCTTCTCTGCCGACTCGGGTCCGCCAAGATATGCAGTCATCGCCGGGTCGCCCATCAAGCGCATGAGAAGGGGTAAATCATCGTCTGACCACAAACGAAGATGAACATCGATTGGCTTGTTGTGCGCCATAGGTTACCTTTCGCCTAATAAAGTTCTAAATATTAGGGCTTACGCCGTTGGCATGTCATTTCGAGCAATGAAGGAGCGAGAAATCCCTGAGAAAACTGTTTGCAAGCCGATGCTATAGGGATTTCTCCGCCTTTGGCTACGAAATGACATGAAGCATGTCTTAAGTGCGTAACTCCTAGATTAGATCCGGTATTTCCCGGATCAGGCGGCCATCTTCCAAACCTTGACTTTGATTTCCAGACGTTGTCGGTATATTTTATAAGAGAAGTTACGCAGTTCAAAAGGTGACAGTCACTTTTTGCCGAAAATGAACGTCCGTTTAGCCCAAACAAGTCGATTTATCACACTTAAGTGACTGCCACCTTGTTTATTACACCAACAAAACAATATGGCTCTTTTGGAACTTAAGGGGTTGACAGGATTGTAAAACGTAAAACGTAATTCCTTTTTACGCATCACGTTTTACGTTTTATCGTGTCAACCCCACGAAATCCTGTTGAGCCAACAATATATCAGTGTGGGGGTCGACGTTGAAAAAATCGTTTGTTCTTCTTTATTTATTGTTCGTGCTGACTTTTATGTTCACGGTTACAACCTATGTCGGGGCACAAGAACCCGGTGACATGGCTACGCCGCCCGGCCAGCCTACGCCTACTCCAGCCGCACACCCCCCTCGTGCGCCGATCCAGCCTCAAATTGTGGGCGGACAACCGGCAGCTCCCGGCGAATATCCCTGGCAAGCGGCTCTGGTCAGTGCCGGGACGTCTAACCCTCAGTTTGGACAGTTTTGCGGTGGCTCTTTGATCGATGCCGAATGGGTGCTCACGGCGGCTCACTGCACCGTTGGTGAGACACCGGGTAATGTAGACGTGGTTCTGGGCATCAATAATCTAAGCGATGGCCTCACCGCCGGGAGCAAAGGCCAGCGTATCGATGTTGACCAAATCATTGTTTATCCGGGCTATAACAGTAGCACCGAGGACGGCGATGTGGCCCTGCTGCATCTGGCGACACCGGCTACCCTGGGGGGAACCGTTCAAACCATTGGCCTGACCGGTCTGGGGGATAGCGCCTTGGTTGAGCCGGGCGATACCGCCACGATTACCGGCTGGGGAGCGACCTCGGACGGGGGGGCCAGCTCAAATGCGCTCCTTGAGGTGGCCGTACCGATTGTCTCGAATGCCACGTGTAATGCGCCCGCTTCGTATGGGGGGGCCGTAACCGCCAATATGCTGTGTGCGGGATTGGCCGCCGGCGGCAAAGACTCCTGTCAAGGCGACAGCGGCGGACCGCTCGTCGTGTCCAATGGATCGGGAGGATGGCTGCAGGCCGGCGTAGTCAGTTGGGGAAATGGCTGCGCCCAACCTAATTTTTACGGAGTCTATGCCCGGGTAGCCCAATTCAAAAACTGGATCACCTCATACCTTGGCCCACCACCAGTTCTGACAGAGGCTGTTTATTTGCCCATAATCCTCAGAGCCTATAGCAGCGCGCCAACTGCGTGTACACCAACTACCCCCGGCGAGTCAGACAGCTTTGCCGATGCCCTGATCGTATGCGCCGGACAGACGGTCACCGGCCAAGTTAATGCCTCGTCCGACGCTGACGATGTATACAAAATTGCCGTTGCCGCAGGCCGGCAGTTGACCTTAACCCTGAGCGGCACCGGCGGGGATGCGGACTTGTATCTCTACGCGCCCGGCACAACCAACTTTTCTACCCCGGCTGCCTTTTCGGCCCACAACGGCAATAATGAATTCATTCAGAGGACCCTATCGACAGCAGGCGGGTGGTATATCGACGTTAATGCTTTTGATGGGGTAACGAACTATAATTTAACCATCAACATAAGCAATTAATGAGGAGACAGACAGTCTCTGTTGAGACGACAACGACAATGAAAATCTTTTGCTATCGGCTATCGGCTAATCGCTAACTGCTATTTTCAAGGGAGGTACGCACTTGACACCTGCTTATGTCATTTCGTAGCCGAAGACGGAGAAATCCCTACAGCATCTGTTTGTAAACAGTTTTCTTAGGGATTTCTCGTCGATCCGCCTCGAAACCTGTCCTGAGCTTGTCGAATGGATGACATGTCAACTGCGTAAGTCCTCATTCTATCAAAGTAGCCCTTCTAAATCCACTTAAGCGAAGCGACAGGTGCGTTTCAGTTATGAGGCCAGATAGAAACACTGAATTTATGATGGAAATGAGGCCACTGAACCGCTCCAGGTAAGGTTCTCATCAATCCACTGTCAAGAAAGCCCTCTCGTTGAAAGGCAAAATTCAGTGAACTCACTATTTTCAGTGTTTCAATGTTTCAATGCGCGCCGGTTGTCCCCAAATAGAAATGCCACTGCCATTAAGTTAATAGCATCCCGAGTAGGTCGAGTTCGCGAGACCGTATCGAGGGGTGCGGGTCAGCCCGAATCGCCGTCACTATCGGGCCTCCGACCTCTATCCGCTATCCAATAGCTTTGGATGCGAGGAAACCACCATCAAATTATGGCGTGCATCGAAAGCAAGAGCCGGGGTAAGCTCAGAGTGTCACAACAACCCGTCCTCGCCGAATTGGATGTTCGACAAGTTCATGCGCTTTGGCAATCTGCGCCAGGGGGATACGTTCCACTATTTCAAAGCCCATCCAGCCGGCCTCAAAGGCGGCGTTAAGATCCCGTGCGGCTTCCATCTTCACCTCAGACGGGAAGTCATCACTACCTAAGAAGAATAATCGAATATTTTTGAACACGAGTGGCCAAAAGGGAATGCCCGGCTCGGCGGTATTGGTCGCATAAGTGGCGATAGACCCACCCAGCGCCAGCAACTCAATATCCGTGGCGATGTTTGCCCCAAACGCCACTTCAACAATATGGTCTACCCCGTCTGGAGTAATCGCTCTGACACGCTCGATTAGCGTCTCATTCGCCAGCAAAACCTCATCAGCACCCGCACCCCTGACACGGGCCTCGTCTGACATAGAGCGAACGGTCGCAACGACATAAGCCCCGGCGTTGTGGGCCAGTTGCACAGCGCATAACCCGACTGCACCCGCACCCCCTTGGACCAATACGACACGCCCTTTTACCGAACCCGCCGCATGAACAGCCCGATGACTGGTTATGCCTGGAATTCCTAGACAGGCCCCTTGTTCCATTGACATGTTTTCAGGCATTGGAACGACGTGCGTTAGGGGAACGACTGTATATTCGGCGGCGGTACCAAAGGGACGATACGATTGAGCCCCATAACACCAGACCCGCCGCCCCAGCCACTCTGAGGAAACACCATCACCGACCTGATCGACCTGCCCAGCACCATCGCTATGAGGAATGACCCGAGGATAGGCCATACCGTACCCGAAGGCGTCCTGACGTTTCTTTATATCGCCGGGATTGATGCCGGAGACGGCAATGTGCATCCGAACTTCACCTGGGCCTGGTGTCGGTGCGGGTATCTCCCCGACCAACAGCACTTCTCCGGCTGGTCCTTGCTTCTCGTACCAGGCTGCTCTCATGGTTTAGCCTTACCTCGCTCTACTTTATAGTTAAATGCCTAACGCTGCGACCGCCAAGCGACGAACATTTCGCGGACGGGCTGCAAGCACAGCAGCGAAAGCGCAGTCGACTCATTCGCTTGTTATCCGGCAGAGCGAGCGCAGCGAGTGTCGCCGGGAACAAGCGCATACCGGAGCGCTGCGGAGGATCCGCCGCAGCGTTCATCCGGGGCGCGAAGCGAGCCGGATGAACGCCCCCAATGTGCCGCCGTTAGTGTGACACACCTAAAACCGAGTCTCGCGCAAACCCGCCGCTTGGACGGTCGGCACAATTGGGTTTGTTATACAGCCCCATCAGGGCAAACCCTGAATACATCATTCCCACCAAAAGAATTCATTTACTTCAGCATTCGAATCATCCCCAAAATCATCACGGAGAGGGGATGAGATAAATGTACCGTCGGGGAGGTAACGACGAGGCATATTATGTTCCGTACGTTCTTTGCCTGCAATTAACATACGAATTAAATCTTCCTCAATAATTTTATCCTCCATCGGGTCTATTCTATTACTTCTTGTTTTTGGTCTTGGTGGTAAGTGCTCTCGAAAAACTCTCTTGTGGTTACTGAGCAGTTTCTGCTTATTGATAGATACCCTTTGTAATAAAGCCTTTTCTTTCGCCCCGGACAAATAAGGCGAAATTTCACCGACATAATAAAGATTCAAAATGTGAAGAGCGCGGGTGGCGGCCACATAGAGCAATCGACCATTATATTCCAAATCTTTTGAGTAATTGTTTTTATCAACATTCAACACGAACACGGCTTGAAATTCTATACCTTTTGTTAATTCTGCGGGAAGTATAATTGTACCACCCTTGTATTTCACTTGTTTATCTCGATGAAGAATATTTTCATTCACTACTATATTAAAAGTCTTTAATCCCTCAGCCAATTCCTTACATTGCTCCACTGACTTTGCAACAAGAGCGATATTATTAATATCACTTTCCCAAAGTGCTTGTATGTCATTTGCCACCGCAGCAAGCATTAAATCGGGATGCTCTGCTGAAATAATCCTTGGTTTTTCTCCTTCTCGACTAATAGGTTTGGCCAAGGTGGCCTTTCCTTTTGATAAATTTCTTAGTATCTCATTCGCAAATTGCACTATCTCAAGCGTCGAGCGGTAACTTTGTGTAAATTCCTCATACTGAATTGAAGCCTTATCAAACACATCATAAATCTCATCCCAGTTTGTTAAACCTCGGTGGTCATAGATTCGTTGCGAAATATCGCCCAGTAAAGTGAGCGAATTGTTCTTACTGTGCGATCTTAAAATCGAAAGTTGAAATGGGGATAAATCTTGTGCTTCATCAACTATAATATGATCATATTTTTTTGGCCGTATTTCATTAACCAAAAGGTAAAAATAATATAATGCCGGAATATCTTCTAAATCTATCCGCCTGTCTTTCGGCGGTGAAGGCAAAGTCAAAACCTGGATTTCGCTTTCATCAAAAAGAGTTTGCCCTGATTTCGTTAATAATGGTTCATTTGATAAAAGACGATAATATTCGCCCAACAAATCGACTTTAGGCCACAAACGACTTTCAAGACTCATTGATCTTATCTTCGTGTTAACTTCATCCAATATCTCGCCTTCAATTTTTGAGGTGATGATAATGTTTTGTTCTTTTAACTGACTCCTGTACCTTTCAAGTACTTCAGAACCTATATTTTGCAGTACCCATTGCCGCTCAACTGCAAAACCAAATCCCTTTTTATTGGCTTGGGAAATAATATGATTTATCTCGTCTGTTTTAATAATTATCTTTGAACTCGAGTATTTAAACTTATCAAAAACCAAGCCTTTTTTAGGAACAGAATATGGTTGCCTCCAAATCGAAACATAATTCTCAATCAGCTTTTGCATCTTTAAGCTGCCCTTTACTCGTGCTCGCAACCACCCTTCATCTTGTTCATCCTTTGATGAATTAGGGTTAAGAAAAGATTCGATTACCTTCTCGGCAAATTTGTATTCCTGAGTAACTTTCCTGTTTTCTTGTTGAAGTCCAGTTTCACTCAGCACCCAATCGGCAAATGTTGTCTGCGTGACCTGAGAAACTCCCAAACCAGGCAGTAAATCTGCGACATAACTCAGAAACAATTTGTTAGGAGCAAAAATAATCGAGTTTCTGGCTTCAATTTTTGTTTTATTGTCAGGGTATAGCAGATATGCTAACCGATGATAAGCAATCGAAGTTTTACCACTACCTGCAACCCCATTAATCACCAATGTCTTGTTAAATGGTGCCCTTATAAGTTTGTCTTGTTGTTGCTGTATCGTGCGTACAATATCATGTAACCGTCCGTCTCCACGGCTTTTGAGAAATTGAACGAGATACTGTTCAGGAGAAGCGAGTTTAACATCCTCTTTCCCGTCAAGGCGACGATCAACCTCATCCAAGAATTCGGCAAGTTTTCCATTTTTTAGAATGAATCGTCGCTTTAAAAAGAGCCGTCCTGATATTAAACCATCAGGAGCCTGGTACGTTTGGCGTTCGACCAAACTACTGTAAAAAATACTACTAATTGGAGCACGCCAATCGCACACGCTCCACTCCTCAAATTCAACTCTTCCGTATCCAATATAAATCTCGGACAGTTGTGAATGGTCATCTTCCAAAAAATCAATCCTACCAAAATAGGGTTCTTTTTTGATGTCCTCTAATCTCCTCAATATTTTTACGCCATGCATAGCTAATGCACGGTCTGCCCAATCGTTTCCTCCACGATATTCCTTCGAGCCAGCTTCAATGATTTCTTGAGATATTTCAGTTTGGGCTTGAGTAAGTCTATTCTTTTCTAAATGAAATTCGGAATTTTGATTTGTTTTCAAGGTCGCCTCCAATTGGAGAGAACACCTGTTTCGTCCAACGCCTCCGCTTCTGCCGCCCAAAGTCAGCCTCAATTACCAGCCTAGTCTTGCGCCAAAAGTCGAGCTCAATGGGTCGGCAGAAAGCGGTTTGTTAGCCACCACTTGCTAAAGGCCAACCATTTCAAAATAAACTAAGTTGTTGTGAGTACCGATAAAATTTAGCTTGTTGAGTATCTGATTTACCATCCAACGCCAATTCACCGAAAATAATAGATACACCGCGAGGTAATTCAAAGTCCGAAGATAATGACTTCGTATCTGGTATTTCGTCAGATACGTTGACTTTATCAAAAATTATTACGATGACGAACTCATCAAGCCTACTTTCATTAACCTCAAAATAACCACGATACATAAGGTCACGCAGTAATCGACGAATATTCATATGATGCATTCGTCGAAGCATTTTTATCTCATATCCGATTTTAGCCTGGCTCTCATGATCAATACGGATAATGTCTGGAAATGCAAAACTGTTCTGAATTATTTGATCTTCTGGATACCTACTTTGCAACCAACTCAAAAAAGTTTCTTCCGCTAACTTATATGTTCGTTGCAATGAACTTACTGAAACTACACGACTAGTAACTTCGCGAACTTGGTCTATAGACTCTTGTTTGATATCAAGGCCAAAATGTTTTTTTGCATACGACATAAAGCGAGCAGAATTATACATATGAAAAAATTCGACACCTGCCTTTGAGGAAATTTCATCAATTAACTCAAGGCGAGGGCCGATTTGTTTCCCACCGATTTTTCGCCACCAGTCTTCTTTGTGTTCATCTGTTACAAGGATGATATGTTTTATTTTTTGAGACTTAGCATAGTCAATAATTTGATACCATAAGATTAAATCGCCATATTGTCTTAAAAAATATAAATTATTATAGAAATAGGCCGTTTTTTTTGATTGATCCTTTTCCTTTTCCTTATCCATATATCCGGGTGGTCTCTTCTGTTGAAATCTGTTTTTTGCCTCTTTGTATAGTTCATCTAACTGATCTTGAGAGGCAGGAGGGGGGCCAACTTTTCCTTCGAATAAACTATCTATCTCTGTGACTAAAGCTTCAAGCAAACTTGGTTGGGCTTGCCTAAGAGTTTTAAGTTCTTTTGAAAAATCGGTGAATACAGATTCAATTCTAGTCAGGAGTCGATTGGGATCAATCGAATAGTGTCTCTCTTCTAATTTCAGGCTAGCTAATTTATCTTGAAGCGTTTCTCGAACATCGGTTAGTACATTTTCAACTTCTGTATATTTATTAATTTGACCAATCGTTACATTCTGGCGATTTTCTTGGTATTCTAATGCCACTTGGTGAGGTATCCACAAGCGATCAGATATTTTCGTTAGAACTTGAAGTAAATCGTCACTTGTAGCTTTATTGTAACGGTAAAGATTGAGTAATACATTGGTATCCAAGATGAAAATGCATTTATTCCACAACTCTTCCCAATGCTCATCGATTAGTTCGTAGTAATTTGGAAAAATACTTCTCATATATTAATACACCTTCAATTTATAAACGCTACAATTTGGTGGCTAACGCCCCAAAATTAACGCGATTGCGGACCAGCAAAGCCACTTCCATAGCCAAAGTAACCTCACAAGCACAACCAATTTCTAAAAAACGCAGCGTAGCAATTCGCGTTGAATTTTATTGTTGGGCGGTAACTACGGGTTGAAGCCTAATAAATACCATAGTGATACAGTTACTTGACCCTTACTCATCCCTCTTTGGCTTCAGACGAGATGATTTGTTACTCAAATTTATCTGTATCATCATATTTGGGAATTCCCAGCGACACCCTTTCCTGCTCTACTTGCCTAATTTCTTCTTGTAGCTGAACCCCGAACGCAATTGCGTCTTCGGGGGTACAGAAGATCGTTGCAGCAACCATTTCCTCCCACACACCCCATTGACCAGTGCTTCTATGCTCGAAATCGCCTATTGTATTTTCGGTTTTTCGCAAATACAGACTGACGTGAACTAAATCACCAGTACGCTTTGGTTGCGTTGCAGCTAATATTACTCTTAGCCAGTCAGTATCTAAAGCTGCATTAACAAAGGAAAGAAATGACGCTGAAGATTGTCTCTCTTCATTATCTTCAGATATTTGAATTTCTTTTCCTAGCAATATCCGAATATTACGAAATGCTTTGGCTATTTCTTCAACGTAAAAATGCCGCATCTGCCAGTTGCGAACGCTATGAATTTGTTCATAAATGAGTTGGTCGTGTATCCAAAGACGCAAATTATATGTATCAACTAGGTCGCGTTGTGAGGGCGAATTTGGTATCAATTCCAAAGCTGCGTATCCACGAACAAATAGATTTATTGTAGAGCGAAGAATTGCCATATTTATAAAGTATGTTTAGCACCGAGCCGCCCAACGCCTTATTGACCGAACTATAATTCGGCTAATCCCGAAAAAAGAGCGATTTGCGAACCTAAGTTCGTCTATTTCGGCTAATCCGCATCTTTTACGAACATAAGTTCGCTTTTTCCCACAACTTGTGATAATATACGAACATAAGTTCGCTTAATATACACCAGGAGACTTCATCTTATGACGCATCAACCGCCTAAACTACTCGACCAAGTTCGCTTTACCCTCCGCAAAAACCACTACGCTTACAAGACCGAACAAGCTTACATTCATTGGATTAAGCGCTTTATCCTTTTTCACCACAAACGCCACCCTAACCAGATGAATGCCCCCGAAGTAGAAGCCTTTTTAACCGACCTCGCCGTCAATGGTCAGGTAACCGCCTCCACCCAAAACCAAGCCTTTCACGCCCTTTTGTTTCTTTATCGTCATGTCCTTGAGCGCCCCTTGACCGGCATCAATGCTAAACGGGCCGCCAAATCGAAACGCCTGCCCGTGGTAACCACCAAAGCCGAAACAATGCTGATTATCAACGCTATGTCCGGCGTCTCACAACTCATCGCCAAAATTCTCTATGGTGGCGGCTTACGCCTCAGTGAAGGATTGCGGCTGCGCGTCAAAGATATCGATTTTGCCCAACACCAAATTATTGTCCGCAGTGGCAAAGGCAATAAGGATCGGCGCACCATGCTACCCCAGGCCCTTCAACCGGCCTTACAAGAGCACTTGCGCCGGGTTAAATTGCTGCACCAAAGCGATCTATCCCAAGGCTATGGTGATGTCTACTTACCCAACGCGTTAGACCGAAAATATCCTAAGGCCGGTCGCGAGTGGCTCTGGCAATATATCTTTCCGGCTCCAAGCTTATCAACCGACCCCCGGTCAGGTGTCATGCGACGTCATCATTACCATGAAAGATCTATGCAAAAAGCCTTAAAAAAAGCAGTTCATTTGGTTGGAATTACCAAGCGGGTTACCTGCCACACTTTCCGGCACGCTTTTGCCACCCACCTTCTAGAAAACGGCTACGACATTCGCACGGTTCAAGAACTGCTGGGTCACGAAGACGTCCGCACCACGATGATCTATACGCACGTCCTCAACCAGGGGCCAATGGGCGTTCGCAGCCCGCTCGACGGCTAAAAACGCTTCACAAAAAAGGTCGCACGTCACGCGGGGCTAGTTTTGCACTCCTGGCCCCTTGCAACGTGTTACTTTTTTTCAACACTTCCTTAAGCCTATTATCACACAAATCTTAATGTTTTTCAATAGTACCACAAACTATATGAGCAAAGGGGGATATGGGATGGTTGGTTTGTTATCTGGATGGTGAGTTTGTTAGTCGGGTAGCTTACAGCTTAGACAATAGGCTAATAATGTTATATTTACTGTATTCAATTTTAGACAACTCTCCAAGAGATTTCTCGGCCGAAGGGGCATCGAAATGATATTGAACTGCGAAAGTTATAGGGTCATTGTTAATTGGCCTGTCAGCGACAAATTAACATATTACCCGTTACAAATCACCGTGATTCCTTTGCCTCCACTAGTAGAGGGTTACGAATCACCGTGATTCCTTTGCCTCCACTAGTAGAGGGTTACAAATCACCGTGATTCCTTTGCCTCTACTAGTAGAGGGTTACGAATCACCGTGATTCTTTAGGGTCTACTAGTGGAGGGTGGCAAATCACAGTGATTCTTTACGGTTTCTTTTTCTCTCATCTGTGTTTAGAGTGGAGCCTGAGCAAAAATGCGTGTTCCCTGACCCGGCTGAGACTCAACAATTAAGTAGCCATTAATCATCGCCATACGCTCGCGCATGCCTAACAGCCCTAAGCCCCGTGGCGTGTTTGTAAAGCCGTTGGCCAGGTTAAAGCCTCGACCATCATCGGTAATTTCCAAAGTGATGACGTCATCGGCCCGGTTCAGCGACACCGACACCTGATGGGCTTTGGCGTGGCGGGCGATGTTGCTTAACGATTCCTGCCCAACCCGATAAAAAACCAGTTCGCTATCGCGCGGTAGCCGCCGCCCCAAACCGCCAATTTGGACAGTTGTTTGAACATCATTAGCCCGGCTAAACTCATCGACCCGCCATTCTAAAGCCGCCCCCAGGCCCAAATCATCAAGAATGGTTGGCCGCAAGTCGAGTGCCACACGGCGCACCTCTTCCAGAGCCTGGCCGGTTAGGTCTCGTAGTTCTTGAAGATATTGCTGCGCCTTTTGCGGATCGTGCTCGCGCTCTAACAGGCGCAAATGAACAAGCAGCGAGGTAAGAGCCTGAGCCGCTTCATCGTGCAGTTCACGGGCTAGACGCTGCCGTTCTTCTTCCTGAGCCTGCAAAATTTGGCGGGGAAGGCGTTCCATCGTTTGGGCGTGCTGCTCGTGCTCGCTCAGCATTTGGTTGAATGTTTCGGCCAGGCGATCAAATTGTTCATCGCTGACCGCACCTAAGCTGATCCGTACGCCGGATTGCCCCTGGCGCACCTGGTCAACCGCCTCTTGTAAGCGAAGCAGCGGGTTGAGTGCCTGTTCGAGTACCCACTTATTGACAATAAAACTGATAATAATGCCTGCTGTCACAAAAAAAGCGATGAGCGCATAGCGCGATTCGTGCGGATAGTGGCCGGCAAACCAGACCGTAATAATCGTCCCGGCGATAGCGCCCAGGCCCACGATGACAGAGTTGGCCAGCAGAATTTTATAAAAAATCGGCAGGCGCAGCAGTTGTTGTCGTAGCGATGGTTGTGCGTTCATGATCATAACCGCATAGATCGGATTGTGATTGTGTAGCGGTAGAGCAAAAGGTAGGAGAAACTATATATTGAAGTAAAGCAGAGATGCATAGGAAGTAAAAACTTACCCTACGCTAACCCGATCCGCTTTATTGTGGCATAGAAAGGGGGTTTTGCAAAACTACAAAACCCGGCTGCGGCATTTCTCCATATACCCGAAGATTGGTCCAGTTTCTCTGCCGAGATCATAGGTCTGCCCATCTAAGGCACTTTCTTGACCAAACGGCGAAAACTGGACCAATCTATTATCACTATGAGAACTGCTGAGCCGGGAGTTTAAGAAACAACTTATTCCAACACGCTGACCGGTTCTTGTTTCTCTTGGAAAAATTCATCTTGCTTCAGATCAAGCTCTTTGAGGGCAAAGGTCGACAGGAAGGCCAGCACGGCGAAAACCGTACTCACCAAGAAAAGTTTGCTCGCACCGGCGGTCAGCGATTGATGGATAATGGTGATAAATTGATTGTAAAGCTCGGTGCCGTTGTCGCCCATCTGTGTAAAGCTCGATTGAATGGCGGCCTGGCTTTCGGCATTGATGAGGCCTTGCGGGTTAAGCAGCAACTCTTGCTGCTCTTGCGGCAGGGTTTGAATAGCCGTTTGCAATGAATCAGGCATTAAGGTGCTCAACTGGGCCGAAAAGACAGTAACCAGCACCATGCCTAACACGGGAGCCACGATAATGCCGCCCAGCGACCGCACGAACTGTTGGGTGGCACTTACCATACCCATCATTTTATAAGGAAAAGCATTCTGAACAGCTACGTTCAGCAAAGGCAAGACGACGCCGATGCCTACTCCGAGCAGGATAACATTAAATACAACATTCACGGTGGTTGTCTCTGGTCCCATCAAGGTTAACAAAAAAGCCCCGACCGTCAGCGCTAATGTTCCCACAACCGCTTGAACCTTATATTTACCGGTGCGCGAGATGAGTTGACCGCCAATAATGCTAGAGACCACAAAACTGAGCATCATCGGCATCAAAATCTCGCCGGACTGTTGGGCCGATTTGCCCAAAACACCCTGAACAAACAGGGGCAGGAACATAACCGCGCTAAACAACGCCATCATCACAAAAAGCGCGACAAGGGCCGTTGAGGTAAAGATTTGATTTCTGAACAAATGCGGGGCGATGATAGGTTCGGCCGCGTGTCGTTCGATCCAGTAGAACAGCGCCAAGAACATGATGCCTGCGCCAAAGAGGCTTACTATTACAGGCGAAGCCCAGGAATATTCGTTTCCGGCCCAGGTGAAGCCCAGCAGCAGCGGGACCAATCCAGCCACCAGCGCCAGACT
>JAGRBZ010000212.1 GCA_020433805.1 Anaerolineae bacterium | reverse complement strand
GCAAGCCAGGCGCAAGGGAGCCGGAACCGGCCTATCTGGCAGAGGCCAAAGCGGTCGGCAGGCGGAGCGCGCGGCCAGAGCGAAGAATGGTCAAGCATCATTAGCGCACCTGAGCCGAATCGAACGGGATTTGGTGGAAGAGCAGATGGTGGCAAATGCGGTTGGCTTTGTGAGCAGCGTGGATGGTGGCGGCAATATCGGACTTACCGCGCGCGAGGGCCCGCTGTTTGGCTCGACCAATGGCCGGTACCTGGCGGGCAGTGTGCAGGCCGATGAGAAAGAGGGTATCGCGCAGACCGGGACTGCCCTTTTTGGTGATATGACCGACGCGGCGGAAATCACCGGACTCTTCGGTGACGACATCGAAACCGGCGAAGGCCCAAATCTCCTGGGCGTGAGTGAAGCGCTGGGGGTGACCAAGATGAGCCAGATAACGTGCGGCCAGCAGCGGACTGATGCCGGGGACGCTGGTCAGAACAGCGGCGGGACTGCCGGGAACGAGTTGGTCAGCCTGATCGATGAGGGCTTGCAGTTGGCTCTCGACGGCCAGGTAGAAGTGAAACTCGGCTTGGAGTTGGTCGGCCAGCAAGGGAGCCAGTTCGGGCGGCGGCAGGAGGGCCTGGTTGGCCCAATTGAAGGCAATCTGAGCCGTTTTGGGGCCACAGCGACCGATATGCTGCCGGAAGAAGGCTTGAATGCCATCCTGACCGAGCGCCAGAAAATGATGGGGATTGGGGCAATGCTGCAAAAGTGCCCGCACCCGCTGCCGCTCCAGCGGTTTGGACAAAACCAACGGCACCGGCGGCTCTCCAACTCCAATCTCAAACTCAAACTGGTCCGGGCAAGATAGAGTAGGGAGTCAATGTCATTGATTAGTGTAGCATATTGAGTGGGGCGAGTGCATCCTGAGCTTGGCGAAGGACTTGCGATACGCGCTACACTTTGTTCCGCGCTACTCGGGATGCTCTCACTGCTTGTTAAGAAGCCGCCTGCTATTTGTAGCTAAAAATTAAAACTGCAATTCACCGGCCGGAGCATAAATCGTGTCGCCGCCAATCCATTCGTAACATTGTACTTTCTTATTGAGCGCATTCCATTGATGCCCCAAAAACACGGCCAATCCAAACGGCACAGCCAGGAACAAATGCAGCTTCTCCGGTTTGGTTTGGTTGATAAAATCAGCCAGCGGCCGTCCCGACTGTCGAGCCAATACCGCTGCTTCCCAGCTTTGTAGCCCTTGTTTCTTTTTGGAAGCCATTTCTGCCTCTAAAACCAGGACTCCTTTTAACTTTTCGCTGGCTCCTGTACCGTCTAAAGCGGCTTTAAAGATATCCGCTTCACCCCAATACCTTCCCACTGAGGCGGTAATTTCAGCCAACGATTGTTTTGGCGCGGCATAAACAATCACTGCCCCATCTGTCGCCGCCGGATTACCGGCCAAATAATGGGGTACAAATTCCGGAGCCATCTGACCGCCCGGTGGGGTTTCATCGGAATACCAAAAGTGGCTTTTACCGGCAAAAAACTGTTCTACCTCAAGCAAATACCGCCCCACCTCCCTAAAAGCCGAACCAAAGGTGAAGGCTACCGATAAGGCTCCCAGGCCATACAAACGGATTAATCCCGGTCCATCAACCTGATTAGGCAAATCCAAGATTTTCGGCACCAGGTCAGACTGCCACAGTTCCGGGGAAGGAATAGTGCGAGGTGGCGTGACCTCAAATTTATCGCGCCAGTCAAGCACTATCGCTTGCTCTGGCACCTTAGCCGGCGGCTGGCCAAAGGTATAAAGATGAACCAGCGGCGCATCTGCCCGCACTTCCTCAAAAATAAGTTCTGTGAGTTGCGTTTGCAACGATTGAATAGAGGCTTCGATATCCTCAATTTCCAATACGGTTTCGGGGGCAACATTGTATCCTTTTAGGGATTGCTGCTCTTTCAATACCTGTAAGCGGCGGTTGTTATTAAAAATAAGCTTTTGAATCTGTTCTTTAGAAGCCATTTAACCCTCTTTAATTCCTAAGCGTTTATTCGATACTGCCCGTTGCCAAAAACAGTGCCTTTACCTACGTGAATGAACTGGCCTAACGCCAGCAAGGGTAAATAAGGTGCTACATCGCCCGCGTATGTAACACAACCGGCCAGTCCGCCCATCTCGATGCGCCGCTTTTGGCGTCCGGAAAATCGAGACCAGTCCTGCCATCGGGTGTCGCTCGCCTCGATGGCTACGGTTGCGGCGCGGTCAATCAACCCTCTAAAATCCGCCTCAAAAAGTTGGCCACAGTGAAAGTAACTGAGCGACGAAACGCGGCCCAACAGGGTTTTAACCAAAACCTCAAACGGCGGGCCGTCTTCTATCCAGCGGCCGCGATGCTTAAGCCGGGTGGGGGTCACAAAATTCAGCCGCAGGCGATCACCTGACCACTGCCGGGCGTAAGCCTCGATGTCGAGACCGGTTAAGGGGAAGCTCGCATTGTGGATGGCGTCATCATCGGCCTGATAAATCGGTTCAACGTTACGGTCGATGGCTGAAACCGCCTCAACCGTCTGCAGGCGATAGCGGCCCCGGCTGCGGCCAAAACCCTGATAGCCCAGTTCGCGGAAGACCGCGATAAAATAGGGCAGATACTGAATACCCTGGCCGACCAAGGTTAAATGGAACACCAACTGCTCTCCGGCTGCTATTTCGGTACGTCGATCTGAGGCCGGTTGAATGACAAAGGCACGCGGCACTTCCCGAAAATTACGAAGTACCTCGCTGTCGGCCGGCGGCGAGGTCTCAAAAATGTAACCGTATGGGCAGCGATTGTTGAGTCGGCAGGCTTTATCACAAGCGTCGGGCTGGGCGCACACCAGGCGCTTAAACGTATGGCCGAAGCCGCCGCGTAAGGCGCTGCCCTTAAATTCGGGCAGGTGCAGCGGCTCCAGTGCTTTTAGGGTTAGCCGGTATTGGGCCAGCTTGAACTGTTCGGGCAACGGGATCATCGTCATCGCGTCAGCTACTTAGCCGGCTGCACATCTTGGGCCTGTTCTCGTCCATTTGGCCCCTTACCCACCACAAACGTCACCGGCGCGCCTGCAACTGGGGCTTTGAAGCCGTCGGCCAACTGGGAATGATGCACAAATAAATCTTTGCCGCCGCCATCCGGCTGAACAAAACCAAAACCCTTATCAGCCTTAAACCATTTCATCCTTCCCGTGAGTCGCGCCGCTGACGTCGGGGCCACAGCCTCACGCGGAGGTGGTGGTGGAGCCACGGCCATACGCGGCGGTGGTTGTTCCAAATCATCCGCCACTTTGTAGTAACGCATCAGCCGCACCGCCCAGCCCAAAATGTAGGTCATCGTTTCACAATCTTCCTGATAGTCGGTTAGATGTTGGCGACAAACCTGCCGGATGCTGCGGTAATAATCCAACGTCCGCCCGCTGCGCACCACGGCCCGGCCATCCTCAACCACCGTATCCAAAAAGAGAAAAAGCTGCGCCCCATTCTTTTGGCCGTGCAGCGTGGCTAAAACACCGGCCACCTCATTCGGGTCGGTATGGGCCGCTACCCATTTTTGGGCCATCGTGTTGGCTACCTCAAGGTAGGTCTCATTCATAGTATAATCCTTCTTCCGACGTTAATAATTCCCCGATGGGCATTCGCGATTAGGATCGTATGCCAGCACACTCGTGATCCGAGTCAGTTGATCCGGCTCAACCAAATCCCCGGCGGCTTTCAAATATTGTTTCATATTCGTTGCCTCTTGCTCGATATCGTAGCTGCCGTACAACTCCTCGGCCCCGGCCCAGGTTTGAAACTGCTGCACTTGGATCATAACCGATCCATAACAGGCCGGTTTACCGCCGCCACCCTTCAAATAAAAAGGAGGGTCACTCAAACCCATAGCCGTCAGCAGTAGGCCCACCTCAGCTTTGCTCAGGTTGTCGAAATCAATCCGAAAGTCTAGCCTGGCTCGCGGCGGGCAGACCTCCACCGGTGTATTGGCATCGATAACAGTTTGGCCATGCTTATAAAACTTCCGGCCGACTACCCTCCCGCTCTGAATATAGGGACCGCGGTGTTTGCCAGGGGAATGAAGTGCTGGCATACGTACCAACTTTGGCCCTACACCCTCCTCTGGATGTAGTACTGCATCACTAAATCGAACTAAACCTTGATAGCCCAGCGCCCCAAACAGGCGGCAAGCGGGGCATAACTTCTCCTTGTCGCGGCACTCGGCAGCGCCCGGTGGCAGTTGGTTCCTGGGTGCGCGGGTTACCCGCACGCAGGAGTGGCTGATCGCCTCAGCCACGCTGCGGACCATTCCCTTTAGGGATGAGGCCGGCATAGCAACTTGCCCCCCCACCCGCACGTGGCTGCGAATCAGGGGATACTTAGGACTGCGGTTCAACCGGATACTGCCTGCGCCCACATGGAGCCAGGTTAAGACCAGTAAGTTAGCGCTCAAATGGCCGCTTAGGCGCTCCGCGTCGTAGCGGTCATGCCCGGCCGGATGCTCTCGATCCTGGCCGCGCACCTGCGGGATGGAAACAAATTCGTAAGGCTTGGGGGCAGTCGGTTCGTAATTGTCACCTGCTCTGGCCATTGCTCACCTCCATTAATCGGGTAAACTGTACGGCACCGTTGGGTGCCTGATATTCAACATAACTTATGCGGGCGTAAAATGCTTCAGAATTGTCTGGTGTAGATGACTCAAGCACCGGCTCCGATATAGGGTAGTGCAGCGTCTGGGGAATGCGGACCTCAATCCAGGTACTGTTTTCCGCGCTCCATTCCGGTTTGAACTTACCCCACAGAAATAGGGCAGGCCGTCGCCCCGTCGCCAGCTTCCACGTCCCTTCAATGGCCCGGCATTTGGTCGGTGGCGTAACTTTCTCGCCCAGCAGCCAAACGGTATAGTTCGGCCCACATTGCTCCCATCGTACCTCACACTCGGCGTTAAAGACTCGGCCCTGGGGCCAGTTGCCCACCACACCGGCCGCCTGTTGAACCTCAAATCGCGCCAGTTCCGTCTTGTCCGGGCGCAAGCCGAGACGATAGCCACCCGTCTTAAATTGCTCTTCCAGCCATCCGGCCAGTGTAGTAGCCGTAATAGCCTTTGCAAAATAGATGCGTCCCTCGGCCATTACTGCATTGCCTCCCGCCAGGCCGGCATACAGGCCCGCCAAATATCTTCCACCTGGTCGCCCTCAGCCGTGACTGTGGCCTCGCCCCAATCATCGTTCTTAAACTGTAAAGCCGGGGGCAGTGCTGCCTGCTCGCCCGATCCGGTAGGGTAGTGATAGCCGTTTAACCCCGGAAAACGCCCCACGCCTAACACTTCTTGAACCGGCCAGCTCTGCCCGCCGTTGAGCAGCCGAACCTGCCCGTCCACCACCTGGCCGGTGGGATAGCGAATAGTCATCGCATCAAACGTGGCTTTGACCCGGCCCAGGCCCCGGCTTTTTCCAAAACCAATGCCCACCCGCCCCAGTTTAATATCCCGCAGGGCCAGCCCGATCAGCCCCAGTTGAGCCAGACTAAAGTTGTGTAGCCCCAGCCTCACTTTAAATTGGCCCGCCGTCGCCACCTCAAATTGAAAGGGACCAACCGCCACCGAGCCAAAAACCCGATCAATCGCCACGCCATCGCGCTGCTCGGTTCGGACCAACTTTTGGTTAAGCGGATAAGCATCTGCCGTCCGTAAGTGCCCGGCCAAAACGGTATTGCCAAAGATTTGGCATATAAAGCAGGAGGTTCGAAAAGCCTTGGGGCCGTCTACCTCCTCATCCGATTTTTGAATGAGGTCGCGCACACAAACCGTCTCCTTATCTAAGGGATAGCAGGCTTTGTGTCCGCTCTGATCCAAACTGCGGACAATGCGCTCACAATGCGCCCGGATGACTCCTTTTAAACTGGAGCCGGGCAGGTAGATGGTCCGCTCCCCATTTTCGTGAAAGGTGCGCACAAACTCCATGTCGGGCCGGGTGGGGTCGGCCCCGGTGTCGCCGGCTTTAATCAAAATCGGCCCGTCCGGTTCAAGGGTTAACTCGATAGTGGCTTCATTTAGTAGCTGTTTATGCATCGTCTGCCTCCCCTGGCTCTGGTTGGGCTTGGTGGGTCAATTTGGCCTTAAGCGCTGCTATCCATTCCTTTTTTTGATCATCCTCTACAACGGTACCTTCACCCAACCAGGCATCGATCAGGGCGGCGGGGTCTGCGGACCCGGCCGAAACAAGCCGCAGTTCCGGGTCCTCCAGTTGAACCCAACCTAATCCCCGGCTGGTAAAGCCGCCCAGCGCGGCCTCGCCGCTTATAAACGGCCGCAAAGCCACCCACAGCAGACCGTGTTGCCATGCTTCGCCGTTTTCAAGGACCAATTGGCAGTCAAACTGGGTACCGGCCGGCACGGTTTCATAGTTATACAGCTTGCCGTCGCCGGCTGTGCCTTTATCGCGGTCAATAGCCACCCCATCCCGCACCTGATATTGGCCAAACCAGCCATTTTTAACGACCGGTAAATCGCGCACTTGCACGTGCGAAGCCAGCCAGGGCGAGCCGAAGGTTTGGCAAATCAAGCACGACTCTTGGGTAACGGCCTCGGCCAAAAGTTCATCCTCCGCCGGATAGGCTGACCGGGCCGGCACCCCAGCCTGCCCTGTTTTGCGGAGGTTGACACTTTTAAGCAGCTCTACAAACCAGGCTTTGTCATCGTCATCTTTTAATTCATCACGAACACCGGCCCGTATTTTTTGCCGCAGCAGCGTAATGTCCTGATTGGGGATACAGCGTTCGCTGTCGTCGCCGGTGGGAATACAGGCTCCTTTCGAGCCAGGGACAACGGCGCGTACCACCCGTTCGACCTGGCTGCGCAGCACGCCTTTTAGGCTGCTGCCGGGAATAAAAGGCCGCTCCAGGGCATCCTTTAACAGGGGCAAATCGGTGCCGACCGGCTCGGTTGAGCGGCCGCTGCCGATGCGAAAACCGCTGCGGGTAACCAAGGTCCCCTTCAGCGTAAGCCGACTTTCAAAGGTATCAAACATCCTTCACCTCCTGTGCCGCAACCTGCTGCAAATAATCCCAGCCTTTCTTTTTGTTTTGGCCTTTCGGATCAGTAACATTATCAAGACTGCCAAAGATAAACGCACGATTAAGATAGCCCAGATAGTGCCGCATCAGGTCTACATGGGCCTGCCGCTTTAGCTCGGCCGTCACCGCCCCCGAGCCGAGCCTGTCTGAAACCACTTTTATGACATTGGCAACCGTTTGCTGCACCGGGCCGGCTGTAATATCTTCAATAACCCGTAAGCCAAATCCGTTGTGCTGCCATTCCTTGCCCGTGCCGCTGCGGCCAATTTGATAGCGGATGAAGTTGGTCACCACCGCCACATTGCTGCTCTCTTCCGCCACGTTAAGCACGTTTCGAATTTGGTTCTTTTGTAAATTGCCGTCCTGTAAGAGCAGTGCCGCTTCAGTAGCAGCCTTGACAATACCATCCATATGGCGTTTCAACCCCTGCTGTAAGGCCAGGGTCGGATTGATATTTGAACTCATAGTAGCCTCCGTTTGACTCATCGCGGCGCCAGACCGGATGTTAGGGTATTGGTTAAATCAGGGTCCTGACCATCGCGGCGAACCAGGTGAAACTCATCACAGATACGCACCTGGCCAAATCCCTCGCCGGTTCGCAGGCCGATGCCCCGCTGCTGAAGGGCAGCGAGAGCCTTTAGTTGCTCGTCGTTTAAGCCGTTTGGGGCCTGAAAGAGAAATACGGAACCGGTTTGGGCACACACTTCCGCCTGTTTGGGCAGCTTCCAGGCACTGTTCCAGCCGGTGACATAGCCATAGCTGGTGTAACTGCGCACCAGGTTGATGTCAGCCGATTTTAGTTGGCCGCCCGTAGCCTGTTCAAGGATTGCTTCATCAACAACCATCGTTGGCTCGCCGTAGGGTGTTTTCAAAATGGTCTGGGCTTGAAGGTCAAGGGTGAAATAGTGGCCCGCTTTTGGCTTGTCTTGGCCACCCAACGCTTGATAAAGCGGCCAAACGGTGTCGATAAGCCTGTTAAAGTGAGCAACCCGCTGTTTAACCGCTTGATAATCCTCAACAGTGATAGGCACAACCTTGATCTGAACGTGGTTAAGCCCCCGGCTGCTTCCCCCACCGACCGTTGTCAAAGACTCAACCGCCGAGGCCACAGCTTGCTCGGCCCCATAGAGTGCCCCCACAAAGGTAGTCGGCGTAAAGTCGGTTTCGCTGTCGCTCTGCTCATCTCGCGTCACTTCCTCGATAACCCAGGGCGAGTAGAGAAGCCCTTCTTCAGCCACCGCGCGCCGCCGGTTTATGGCCACACGGGTCAGCAACCGTTGTGAAACTTCCTGCCGCTGATAGCGACCGGCCTGATCGCGAGTAAAAACGGTCGAATAGGACTCGACCCGCTCGTGGCAGTGGGGACAATCCGGCCCATACAGCAGACCGGTCGGCTCTAGCGTTTCCCAACACAGCCGATCAATTAAGGTGTCAAAGACCCCGTGCCCATCTGCCTGGCTGAAACCCTGCTGGTGTTTGCAGCTAACGGCCGTGGCCGGCAGCACAAAAGGTGTTTCAGCCGTTGATTTTGGGGCTACAGGGTAGGCGTTGGTAAATACCGCCGCCTCCTGACCGAGAAAACATTGGCAGAAGTCGCAATTCGGCAGGAATTTCAGATGACTTAGATGGTCTTGCATAGCGCCATTGAGCAGGGTATCCGCCGTTGCACCGCGCAAGGTTGAACCGGGCACATAGGTGAGGCTTTCCTGGAAAATGCCGCCCGGTTTGCGTTGGCTAAAACTTAAGGGTGACTGGGCGGTAATTACGACGCGATAGCTGTTTTGAGCCACTCTGCCAGTTCCCCCTTTCCATCTTGATCGAGTTCAATGATCTGATCATTCCACCGCGCCTCACAGTCGAGGGTTGCCCAGCCCAACCCTCGTGATTTGGCTCCACCCCACTGGCGAATCGAGTGCAGGCCGGCCAGCAGCAGCAGCGCCTGTTCTTTTGCGGCCAAATTGCCGGTAATAGCCTGGGCATTGTAAAAAAACAACTCGCTGCCGGGCGCGGTGGTTTCCGTCAGGAACAAAAGCCGTTCCTGCACAATGCCGCGCCGTCGCTCTACCCCAATGCCGGGGCGGATAGCCTCAAAAAGAGACTCCTGCACCAAATCTTGAAACTGGAGCACGCTGGCATGCCAAGGTGAGCCAAAGAGAGAGCAAATAAGACAAGGCGGATTGGTAATAGACAGATCCTGCGGACACACCTGTTCCGGGTTCGGTGGCCGGCATGTGGGGATACCGGCTGCTCTCACCAGCGCCTCGCAGGCATGGCGCAGCCGGCCTTTAACCTGCGAAGCAGGCATAATGGGACGTTCTTGCCCGTCTCGCAAGATGGTGTTGTCGGCGCGGGTGCCGGTATGGCCGCTCCCTCCCACACTTACGCCAGTTTCGGGCATAATCGTCAAACCAAGTTGAAATAAAGGCATCAAGCTTCCTCCTTTGCCTCGGTAAGTTCGTCGAGCAACGGTACAAAATCGTAGATTTCCACCAAATCGCGCCAGATGGTCTCCGCTTGGGTCCCGTTAGATGCACCGTTGATCTTTCGCCAGGGTGGCACATCATGCTCTTGGTGCCAGGCGTACTGAAAGGCGGTTAGAATATGGTGTCGCGCCTCCTTACTGTGGCGGCTTAAGAAGTAAAGATAGTTGACACTGGCGGCCAGCCAGTTCTGGCTGATTAAATCTTCTTGCAGCCGATAGATTTGGCTGCGCGGAAAACGGTTCAACTTTAAGACCCGAACGGTTTGAAGCAGGCCGCGTAGCTCGTGCCAGGTGTATGGACGGGCCGTTAAACGCCAGGGAGCTTCAGCCTTATAAGCCCTTTTGCGATAGTCGGACCACGGCAAAGAGACCATCCCGGTCGATTTTAGGGCGGCAAAATCAACTGTCCCGCCCGGATAGTTCCTTAAATGGCCGCTCTTGCGTGCCTTCTTGGCCGACTTTTGAAGCTGCTCGGCCAGCTTTTCAATATAGGTGACCGGGGTATGCTCTCTGGCAATGACGATGCCTGCTGATAGACTGATGACCGGCCAATGGTCGTCGCCCCAAAGCGTTGCCTCTTCCTCCAGATGTGCATGGTACCGTTCGGGTATGTGGCGATGTTTTGTGCTCTCCTTCTGCGTCGGGCGGGGGCCAGTTAAACGCCGCTCTAATTCGTAGGCAATGGTAGCCGCTATCGGCAGGGCTTTATCACCGGGCACAATGACAATCAAATCATCGCCACCAATCGTAACAACTTCAAAAGGGTGAATCCAGATGCTGTCGCGGTGAGGAACTTCGGCCCGGGGCGCTTGCTCTTGCCAATGCAGGCGTAGGTGTTGGGCTAAAGCGGTAAAAATTGCGGCCTGGGTGGCCGCGTATAGCCGCTGCCCAAACTGGCGGTAAGCAGCCGGGGTTCGAATTCGCGCCACCAGTGCGCCAATATCGTTACCATCGGCATAAATGTACCCCACGTACCCGGCCGGCGAAGAAGCCGAACCAATCTCTTGTATATCTTGCGCCCCCTTGATAGGCGACGACCGCTTATGAGAGGCTTGCCGATCTGCCATATACAAGGCCAATTGCGGGTCATTTTCTTGAAAATCGGTAAAGATGCTTTCCCAGGAGGAAACGCCGGTTGGATACCAATCAAACAATTCGGTAAACCACTTTGTCGCGCCTTCATCCCGTTTGGCTACTTGCCCGGCTACGCGCTTGCGGGCGCAAGGCTCGCAAAAGGCCTTGGCTGTTTGGTTGGCCGGCACGTCTGTCTGATCGATAGCGGCCACTGCCGGGCGTGTATCACATGAGTGGCAGTTCATGGTTTGTGGCAAAAGTTCAAAGTGAGGAATGGCCCGCTGCGGGCGTCCGGCATCGTGGCCACGTCCGGCCCGGCGCTTTTCGGTTTGACTGGCCATCAGAGTAACCAACTCCCCGAAACCTTTGTGAGCGATAAAATGGGCCGGGGTAGCACCACCATAGTAGCTGGTTAAAAGTGGTTTATTCGGGACTGAGGCTATATCGCGGTTGAATTCATCCAGCCAATATGCTTGCGGCTGCCGTCCATATTGCAGTTCCAGCAGGGTGAATGATTGGGCCGCGGCCACACTATTGCCCACCAACGTCTCCGTTGTATAAAGCCACTCAATGGCCGTTGCCAGCGCGTTGGCCACTTTAGGCGGGGCCAGGGCTAAGATATTGCCGCCGCTGGCGTACAGAATACATTCAGGTGAAGCCAGAGCGTCTTCAGAAAATTGACGGCGTACCTGTTGGCAGCGATCTTGGGCCTCTTGGTAAGCTGCTGCCCGATAGGTTTTTGTTTGGGGTTCGCGACCCCATAGAGCTGGAACATCCAACGTGTTAAGGCGATCAAACAGGCTGCTGGCTCCGCGCACTTCCGGCAGCCGCGCCGACTCAAAGACATAACCTTTAACCTTTGTCGCCCCCCCATGAACTAAGGCAATCATCTCAGTAACTTGGCTAAGGGGATGGCGATCAAAATCGGCGCGGGCGGTGAGTGAAGCAATGTTTCGAAAAGTATCATTTGGGGCGTTGGGGTCAGCCCAGACCTGGTTGTATAGACGGCCGGATGCGGCTAAATGAGCGGCCCACAATAGTTGCAGGCGTTCATCATCGTCCGGAGCCGGCTTAATCCGTTCAAGGCCATACTCTGCTTGATCAAGCGACTGTGCAATTTGTTCGCCCTGTTGGGTAAGGAGAGACCATGCTTTTTTAAGAAAGGGAGCAACATCAGGCAGTTGCGCCGCCACCTTTTCTTGCGACTCGCTGGTGAGTTCGTGGCTGAGGGCGGCTAGCCGTAGTGACTGTAATAATGAAGCATCATCGGTTTCGCTGCGCTCGTAAGCCAGGCAATAGCTAATAGCCGACGTTAAAAGTGCGTGATCCGTAACGTAACTATCTCTGGCGTGTTTAGCCATCGGCACCTGCGGCGCATACCCATTATGTCCCCGACCTTGGTTATCCAACCATTGATACAGCGCATCGGCCATGGTCTTTATATCTTGAATGTCCTCTGTCGGCTTCCAGGCGAAAGTATCTTGCTTGAGAGTATCAACAGGCGTACCGGTTACCGGATCGTAAAATATAGGCATACTGCCTCCCTGTGTTGACAGATTTTTACCACATACAACAATGTATTTGAATTGTCTAATTCCAAGCTGGATTTAGGAAGGCTAATCGGAGTTGAAGGATTAATTTGGCAGTCGAAAAGGGTAGTTATAGCATATTCTCATTCTATCACGCCTTCAAATAGACTGCAATGAAGCTGAAAAAATTCGGCTGTTTCATTGGTTATCATAAATTCTATTAGAGAACAATTGGTTCATCAATTACCAAGCAGAGTGCAAATGTAAACAAATTTCAGCTATTAAATTAGGGGATTTGCTTGCAGTAAAAATATAGAGGGGTATTTATTTGCGGGATGTATTCGTGTAGAAAAATTGATATAGCTATCCGTTAAATTATCCTCTTGACCCATCGTCTCCACCCATATATCATAAGAACAACTGAATAGCATATACCACTGCGCCACCGGCAGGTGCTACCAACACCTACCGGCGGCTAACCCCACCAACTGTGATGGCAGTTGACAGGGCTGTTGCCTATTCTATCATGCTTGCATCGATAGCTCAATGGCATACAGACGGTCACGCCTGCCTGCACGGTGGGGTGGCCGTTTTTTGTTTTACCGCTATTCAGCCAGGGTAGGGCGCGAGAGCGTCCTGCCCGTTCAATTAAGCAAAAGGCGAATTGCCTGCCTTTTGTCAATCGTAGAAATTAGGGATTGAGATACCCTGGAATAGTTGATAAACTCTGAGCCAAGATTTTCTTTTGCTCCAATCTACGGTTGGTACTTTTCTTCAAAGGTTGCCAATGCAACGATCAGACTAAAAATTCGGGCTATTTCCACGGTAACAATCCGAATTTTTGGCTTGTGATGTTGCATTAGTTTCTAAAATTCTATTCGAGGGGGAAGGAATGAAAGCTCAACTAAGGCTAATCAAAAATGTATTATTGAGTCATCGAGAGGCCGGCCTGCTTAGACATTGGATACAGAAGTTTATAAAAATTAAGAAACGCCAATGTCGTGGTACAACCATCAAAACTTATAGCAGTGTTCTTAATGGGTACGCTGATTTCGTCGGGGATGATCACTGGCCACCATCCTGGGAGAAAATAGCAGATTGGTTTGATTATTTGGAAAATCAAAAAGTCTCCGAGACAACCATTCATTCCTACTGGATTCAATTACGTACTTTTTTAAATTTCTTGGAAAAAATAGAGGCTCTGGAGCACAAAGATAATCCAACGCATTCGATCTACAAGTTGGGGATTGCGCCTAGTAAGCCGGATTTAGACCCGGTTGCATTTCCACCTGAGGATCTGAATACAATCTTCGAATACCTGGAAAGCCTGGCGAAAACCAATAACAGGGAGGCGATACGCAACCGAGCCTTGATTCGCTTTTCATATGTCACCGGTATTCGAGAGGCAGGCGTGTCCGACCTGCGACTGTCTCATCTGGATATTGATAATCGATGTGTGCATTTACCGGCAAGAACCAACAAGAGTAAGCGAAGACATCGCCCTTACTTTGATGATCAGGTAGCCTCAGATTTGGAAGCGTGGTTGGTTGTTCGTCCGCAAAGAGATGAGGTTGATAACGTTTTTGTCTCGTTGCGAGGTTGTGTGGGGGCACCTATCTCGCCCAAAGGTATTTACTCAATGTTACAAAGGGTTTGTAAAGCTGCTGGTATAAATCGCCGTAAATTTCACGCCTTGAGACATAGTTCGGCTTTAGATGCGTTGGAGTCGGGCATTTCAGTCGATAAAGTCCAAAAACAATTGGGACACGCTAATTTACAGACGACGATGAATTATTTGCGGGGGAGAGACGAAGATCGGGCGCGAGCCTATCAGGAACGCAGCCTCTCTGAAAACCTTGCCAGACTGGCTGCTACTAGGCAGATGGAGCAATACAAAGAGGATATACAACAAGAACTTAAGTAGTTATCAAGATAAATAACTTTTTTGATTTGATAGGTAATTAGTAACTTGCCCTACAACTGTTTTGGCCTTAACATCTAACCGCCAGTGAAGTGATAATGTGGATAGAGCATCAGTCTTCGGAACTGAGTGTTGGGAGTTCGAGTCTCTCCGGAGGTGCTTAAAACGTCCACTCATTTATAGTGGACGTTTTTTTATTGTATAAACATCACGGTGACGGCCCTTTTAACCGGCGCGACAGCAACGGAGTTTGCCGGCACCTCTGGTATAGACAAAACCAACCTATTTGAAAATACATCCAGCCCCCAATCGGTGGCCGAAGATGGCTACAAGGCCATGCTAACCGGCAAGTTAAAAGATAGCCTCCTCAATTTTCACCTGACAAGTAATCACCCTAAAATAGGCATAAAATCATTATAATAGAAGTTACGCAGTTGAAGGATCTTGTCTCAAAATTAACCACGAATTATACCAATTACAC
>JAGRBZ010000211.1 GCA_020433805.1 Anaerolineae bacterium | reverse complement strand
AAGCTATTGTACACACTGCAATGGATGGTATTCTTACCTTTTCAAAAGAAACACTGACAATTACGACCTTGAACCCGGCGGCTCAACGCATTTTTGGCTTCCCGGAAGCCGTTTTGGCCGGCCAGCCGGTGAGCAGTTTGGTGGGAGCCAAGAAGGAAAGTACCCGAAAAAACCGAATCGACCGGATGCTGGTCAACATCAAAACCCATCAAGGCCGTTACGAAACGGTTGGTCGGCGGGCCGATGGATCGAACTTTCCCATGGAAGTGATTTTTACCGAAGCCAAAGCGGGACGAGAGTCGTTTTACACCGGCACATTTCGAGACATTACGGAGCGCAAAGCTGCGGCGGAAGCACTGCGTCGCCATAACGAATATTTAGAGGCATTACACGAAACAACATTGGGACTGATTCAACGGTTAGAGCTAAATGATCTGCTTCATGCGCTCATTATTCGGGCCGGACAGTTGTTAGAAACTCCTCACGGCTTTATCTACCTGACCGATGCCTTCAATATCGTCCCAACATCGAAAGTAACCGCGCCACCTAACAACGGGAAAGCTCCCTCTATTGAACTCAAGGTCGGTCTGGGCGTTTTTGAGCAGCGTATCGGCGAACGGGTAGAGCAAGGACAAGGATTGGCCGGGCAAATATGGCAAAACGGCCGCCCTCAAATTGTCAACGATTATGACATATGGTTAGGTCAAGAAAGTCACATCATCGATGGCCAGATCAATCGCGTGATCGGTGTACCGCTCAAAACCGGCGAACAGGTGGTTGGCGTCATTGGATTAGCCGCCAACAGCGACTTAGAGAAAAATTTTGGTGATAATGAAGTCGATCTGTTAAGCCGCTTTGCGCAACTGGCCTCTATTGCTCTCGATAATGCCCGGTTGTTTGCCGAAATTCAGGAGGCAAAAGAAACCGCCGAAGCCGCCAGCCAGGCCAAAAGCGTTTTTCTAGCCAACATGAGCCATGAACTGCGTACGCCTCTTAATGCCGTTATTGGCTACAGCGAAATGCTCCAAGAAGAGGTCGAAGATTTAGGGCAAGATGATCTGGTCCCTGATTTGCTAAAAATCAATACTGCCGGTAAACACCTACTGGCATTGATCAACGACATTCTCGATCTGTCGAAAATTGAAGCCGGCAAGATGGATCTCTATCTGGAAACATTCAACATCAGAGCTATGATTCGGGAAGTATCCAATACCGTTCACCCTCTGATGGAGAAAAAGAAAAACACTTTTATCGTCAACCTGGATGATAATTTGGGCGAAATGTATGCCGACCTGACCAAAGTGCGACAGTCGTTGTTTAATCTTTTAAGCAATGCTTCCAAATTTACCGACAGCGGCAAGATTACGCTTGATGTCTCACGCAAACCCTCTTCCGACCCGGAACAAAAAGACACCCTTATCTTTAAGGTTATCGATACCGGTATTGGCATGACAGCCGAACAGATGGAATTTCTGTTTGAAGAGTTTACGCAGGCAGATACATCGACCACGCGTAAATATGGCGGCACCGGCTTGGGTCTGGCTATTAGCCGCCGATTTTGTCAGATGATGGGCGGGATGATTTTTGTCGAAAGCGAAACCGGCAAAGGCTCTACCTTTACCATTCAGCTACCGGCTTATGTTGATAGTCCGGATACACAATTGGTGGTACCGCCCGATTCAAGCCGCTCCGTGGAAAGTTCTCGCGTCATCGTGCCGGGCGATCCTAACGTGGTTTTGGTTATCGATGATGATCCTTCGGTACGCGATTTGATGCAACGTTTTTTAAGTAAAGAAGGGTTCGGCGTCGTTACCGCTTCAGCCGGCGATATTGGCATCCAACTGGCCCGAGAACTTAAACCGACAGCCATTACGCTCGATGTGATGATGCCCGGTCTTGATGGATGGGCGGTATTAACCCGTCTAAAGTCAGATCCTGAGTTAGCCGATATACCGGTGGTTATGCTCACCATGGTCGATGATAAAAATATCGGCTATGCCCTGGGCGCGGCCGATTATTTAACGAAACCTATCGACCGCGACCGGCTTGTCAAAACGCTAAAACGCTATCGCTGTGTTCAGCCGCCCTGCTCTATTTTGGTGGTAGAAGATGACGATGCCACCCGGGAGATGGTGCGGCGCACCCTTGAAAAAGAACACTGGGTTGTTCATGAAGCCGAAAATGGCCGCGTCGGCATCGAGCAAATGCAGCACAACCGACCCGAACTTATTCTGCTTGATCTGATGATGCCTGAAGTTGACGGCTTTCAATTTATTACCGAAATGCGTAGCAACTCGGATTGGCAATCTATCCCAATTGTTGTTATCACCGCTCTTGACCTCACTCTGGAAGAACGCATTCAGCTTAACGGACGGGTTGAACAGATATTGCAAAAAGGGGCTTACAGCCAGGAGGCGTTGCTGCAACAGGTCAGCAGCTTGGTGGCCCAATACGTTAGCCCCGAACAGTTGTAAGAGAAAGCGGCACCGTTACGTTGGATATAAATAAAGATGCCCACCAACCAATCACGCTCAGGCACCCCACGGCCGAGACCCGTAATGCGGTTCGGATTACGGCTATATTTTTTGTTATGGCCAGCATTGCCTTTCTGGGAGAGCTATATTTAGCTGTTCGTAGCCAACATTGGCAGATGTTTGTTATTGCCGGGTTAGGGGCCATTGTCGCAATTGTCTCCGGCTACTGCGTGTTCCTGTCCCGGCGCAATCGTCCCCGACTGGCGATAAAAGTTTTGTTCGGGGTCTCTTTTCTCAACGTCGTTATTTCACCTTTGTTCATCGCCGGATTTGGCTTGATTGTCGGCTTGGGCCTTATTTTGATTGTGCTGATTATTGCCCCGCAGATTCTCTCGCCCAAAGAATTTAACCCTCTTTTATTTATTAGCGTCGTCTTTGCCAGCGCCGCCGGACTGATCGATCTGCTTTCATTTCCCACACAGTTGTTCTTTCCGGCGATGCAAAATACCGTTATTGCTCTGGGCGGTATTATTGTTGTGGCATACAGTCTGCTCGCGATCAGTCAATTTTCATCCTTTAATCTGCCCACCAAGCTTATCGTGGGATTTCTAACGGTATCATTGGTCCCATTGGGCCTGCTGGCGTTGCTTAATGGCAACTACACACGTAACGCATTAATCAATGATGCTAATCAGGCCCTTTCAGCAGGTGCCAAGCAAACTGCTGCCAGTATCGACACCTTCGTTAACTCGAACTTAGACAACATCAACACCGAAGCCCAACTACCGGCTTTTGTCGAGTACCTCAATTTAACCCCCGAAGAGCGAGCCAACAGCCCGGAAGAAGATGAGATTGCAGCCATCTTGCATGCGCTCAGCCGCCGAGACCGCCTATTCATTTCTTCTTATGCGCTCATCGATCTGCGCGGCAACAACGTTATGGATACCGATGATACAGACGTCGGGCACGATAAATCTTCGCGCGATTACTTTCAACGGCCACTTGAAACGGGGTTACCGTACGTGACACCCGTGCGTTTTTCACCGACAACCGGAGAGTCATCGATTTACTTTAGCGCTCCGGTACGAAGTAGCCCCCAAGATGAAACCGTCGGCATTTTACGGGTTCGCTACAAAGCCTCGATTTTGCAGCCCTTGATCGTACGTAATAATGAACTCGTTGGCCCGGAATCGCATGCCATTTTGCTCGATGAAAATCACGTTCGGCTGGCCCACGGTCGCAACGCAGATATGATATTTAAATCCCTTATCCCTCTCCGACCCGACCAGGTTGCGGCCCTACAGGTTGCCGGACGGCTTCCTAACCGGTCCATCGAAGATCTTTCTACAAATCTTCCCGATTTTGAAGCAGGTGTAGCCAATCGTAGCTTTAGTCCCTACTTTACTACCCAAATAGGTGCTATCGATAACCGTTTATACTCGGCTGCCCTGGCCGAACTGGAAACTCAGCCGTGGGCAGTGGTTTTTGTGCAGCCGCAAGAAGTTTTCCTCGCCCCTATTCAAGACCAAACGCGCACAGTTCTTTTTCTGGCCATTGCCATTGCCGGCGGAGTGGCGGCAGTTGCCTTTGTTATTGGTAATCTTCTGGCCCGGCCATTGGTTGATCTCACCGAAACCGTCACCGAATTTACCACCGGCGATCTTGAAGCGCGCTCCCAAATTCAGACCGCCGATGAGATTGGGGTGTTGGCCGCCAGTTTCAACACGATGGCCGAACAGGTCGGCAAGCTGCTGACCGGTCTCGAAGAGCGTACCCACGAGCTGGAAGTGAGCCAAGGCGTTATTTCCGCCGTTAGCGAACTTTCAAAGGTTAGCACCCATTTAGAGCTACTGCTCCATGAGGCGGCTACGCTGCTGCAAACGCGCTTCAACCTGTATGAAGTACACGTCTTTTTGATCGATGAAGAAAATGAGCAGCTTATTTTACGAGCCGGTTCCGGTGAAGGCCTGCAGGCCTTATCCAAAAATGATAGTCTCGATATTGCTCTCAATCATCCGCAAAGCGTTATTGCCCGGGCAGCGCGAACCCGACAAATCACCATTGTTCATGACGCCGATACCGAAGAAAATTTTTGGGTACACCCGCTCCTGCCGCAGACCAGCTCTGAGGTCGCAATCCCCTTAATTTCGCGCGGCACACTTCTAGGAGTCTTAGACTTTCAGGATAAGCGTAGTTTCCGCTTTAGCCAGTCGGACATAGACACCTTTGAGACGCTGGCAGGCTATCTGGTTACCGCTCTGGAAAACGCCTACCTCATCGAGGAAATTCAAGAAGCCCGCGAAGCCGCCGAGTCGGCCAATCGCGCTAAAAGTGCCTTTCTGGCTAATATGAGCCACGAGCTACGGACGCCGCTCAATGCCATTATCGGCTACAGCGAGATGCTCCAAGAAGAAGCCGAAGATATAGGCCAAGAAGAGATTGTACCCGATTTGGAAAAAATCCAGACGGCGAGCAACCATTTGCTGACCCTCATCAACGATATTTTAGATCTCTCTAAAATCGAGGCCGGCCGGATGGAACTTAATCTGGAAACGTTCGACGTTATGAACTTAGTTGAAAATGTGTTGGTGACTATCCAACCGGCTATCGAAAAAAACGATAATACGATTACGATAGATAACAAAAATGAAGTAGGCGTCATGCATGCCGATCCTATCAAAATTCGGCAGGTTTTATTTAATCTCCTGAGTAATGCGGCTAAATTCACGGAGCATGGTGCTATCACCTTGAATGTTATCCGCGAGTCGCCATCGTCACCTAACGGACACGCTACTATCGAACGGGATGGTGAATGGATAAAATTTCAGGTGTCTGATACCGGCATCGGCATGACCGACGATCAGGTCAAGCGGGTTTTTGATGCGTTCACGCAAGCTGATTCATCGACCACGCGCAAATATGGCGGCACCGGCCTGGGTTTGGCGATTAGTCAACGACTATGCCAATTAATGGGCGGTTATATTACCGTCGAAAGCAAACTCAACCAGGGATCGACCTTTACGATGTTGCTCCCGGCCCGGGTTAGTAGTGCAGACTACACCCGCACAGATACTACATCTCGGTTAAATTGAACTGTTTCGATGTCTCATACGGGTTCGGTTTGATATTCTGTTTAATACCGAGTAAAATTCAAAAGGGTTAGGCCTCAAGACGATTGAAAAGCTATGTCTAAAATTTTGTTGGTTGAAGACAATGAAATGAATCGTGATATGCTATCGCGACGCCTCCAACGACGAGGGTATGAAGTGATTATCGCGATCAATGGCGAACAAGGTTACACCGTGGCCCAAACAGAGTTGCCCGACCTTATCCTTATGGATATGAGCTTACCCGTTATGGATGGCTGGGAAGCAACCCGCCAACTCAAAGCGACTCCGGAAACCCAAAATATTCCCATCATCGCCCTAACCGCACACGCTATGGCCGGCGACCGCGAAAAGGCAATCGATGCCGGCTGCGATGAGTATGATACAAAACCGGTAGAGTTTCCGCGACTACTCGAGAAAATTCGCACCTTTATAGAATAAATGTAAATGGCTCAAGCTGCTATCCAATGTCAAGAAATTAAGGCCTAGTAACCTGCTAAGGAAAACGCCGTAGGCCGGGGGTATGGGGGTAGCTCCCCCAATTTCTCCCTTTTTCCCTACTGTAAGAACGATGCCTTGCATCGTGGTTTGCTAAGTTCGGAAAGTGATGTGTCTCATGTCATTTCGTAGCGCAGCGGAGAAATCCCTGTGACAATAGGCCTGAAATGATGTTCGGTTGGAAAAATTTGAAGTAACAACTGAGGATGCCTCACTCCTCAAATTTTGATCTACTGAGTTTAGATGTTGGAACGGCAATGTGAGCCAAATAAAACGCAGTGACATACCTATGACAAAGCACACGCCGGTCGATGTTAATCCAGAGGATTGGTCTCGGACCCCCTCGACCGTCAAATCGTTTGTCGATGAGTCGATAAAACGCATAAAACATCTTGAAGATCGGCTGAAAAATTCATCTTCCCAGTCTGATTTTAATCCGGGGCGCTTTTCCAATAACGCCCCGCTTACCGCTGAGGAAGGTCCTCTTGTTGGTCATCTACTGGTCGTTGATGACAATGAGATGAATCGAGACATGCTGTCGCGCCGGCTCCAACGACAGGGGCACTCTGTTTCCATGGCAGCCAACGGATTGCAAGCTTTAGATATGATGAAGCAGGAAGCGTTCGACCTGGTGCTGCTCGATATTATGATGCCCGAACTCAACGGCTATGAAACCCTAGAGCGATTGAAAGCCGATAGTGATCTGGACCATATCCCGGTTATTATGATCTCGGCGGTTGACGAAATTGAAAGCATTGTTCACTGCATCAAACTGGGTGCGGAAGATTATCTATCGAAACCGTTTAACGGTACGCTCCTTAAGGCCCGCATTGGCGCATCGTTAGAGAAAAAACGCCTGCGCGATCGGCAAGCGGCCTATATCCATCAACTTGACATCGAAAACCAGCGCAAATCGATTGAGCTGGAACACGCGCGTCGTATTCAACTTTCTCTATTACCTGCTGCGCCGCCTCAGCTTCCCTATTTAGACATTGCCGCTTATCAGGAAACCGCCTCGGAGGTGGGAGGCGATTATTATGACTTTGCCATACAGGCCGATAACAAACTCCTCATCACGGTTGGTGATGCTACCGGTCATGGTGTTGGCTCCGGTCTCTTGGTATCGATGACCAAAGCCTCGCTGTTAGCCACCAACGAAACCGATCTCATGACGTTGATTCAAAAAATCAACCATATCCTCAACGAAATCGATTTGGGAGTTCAATTAAATATGGCCTTAATGCTCATTGAGGTTAACCAAACACAACCGGGAGAAGTATTGGTCCGAGCCTGTGGGGGTGGCATGCCGCCGATTTACCTGCTGCGGGCTAACCATAATCTGGAAGAATTCATTATTAGCGGCTTACCGCTAGCCATTACAAAAGAGGCAAATTACAGTGTAACCGAGTTCCGGCTTTATTCCGGCGACACTATGGTGCTCATGTCCGACGGCCTCTCAGAAATGTTTAATCCTGAGCGGCAATTTTTATCCTTCGACCGGCTTACGGCAGGGTTGGCTACACTTGATACCGCCGGCTTATCCGCTGCCGAAATTATCGAGCAAATTGCCGCCATTGGCCATGACTGGGCCAATGGACATCCTATAGCCGATGACGTGACGCTTGTGGCTATGCGTGTAAAATAAAACGTTCGATTATGGCGCATCGATCGTCAGCGTTTGTACTTCCATCCACTGCTCCGCATCCTTGGTCACAAGACCGGCCCCAAAGTTTCCACGCGGTGTAACTACCATATATTGATTATCTAACCACATCACAAAACCCAACGGGCCTTTCGGGGATGAAGCGCTGCTTAATATCGTCTGCCCATCCACTTCAAAACGTACTGAGTCAGGCTGCCAGTAGAGCGCATAGGTATGCCACTCGGTCATCTCAGCCGGTACCAAAACTTCATTCACACCAATAGCACGCTGGCCGATGGGCCAGCAGCGTTGATAGAGCCAGTCGACGTTCATCAGTGGCACGGCCAGCGGAGCCGTGGGCAAGAGGGCAAAAAAGGGCCAGCGCAGCGCATCAAGGGTACCGGCTTTCCAGCCCCAACCGGGCGCATGCATATCGAGCTTCATATGGGATGGCGGGGCACTGTAAAAAAACCAAATTACACGGGGCAAAGCCGGCCAACGTAGACCGGTCATCAAAAAGGGATCGTTCCAAAATCCAAAGCCGGCAGTGCCGTTCAGCACGCCGCTGGGATGCGAAAAGCGCGCTTGTATCACCATCGTCAATGGTGGCTGCCACAAAAAATCGCGGCGGGCTAGATGCTGGTAGTCGTCAATTTGGGCGTTGATGTACTGTGTATTAGCCGTCTTATGGTTTACAAAACGTAGACCATCGGTGGTAAAGAGCAACCGACTACCGCTTTTGTTAAATGTTTTCCAATGGGACGACAAGGTTTTTTCTTGGGAGAAATTCTCAAAAATCAGATGTGGCATACGAACTGCTTATGTTAGATTTCTACGATAAAAATCGATCCGGACGGCTCATTTTCTTTAACGTGAATATGGCCGCCGTGCGCATCCACCACCATTTTACAAAAAGCCAAACCAAACCCAAACTGAGCAGTTACTTCCTGCGGCGACCCGATAATGTCTTCACCACGGGCTTCCAGCCTATCTAACAGCAGCTCGCGCTTGTTTTGGGAAATTCCGACACCTTCATCAACAACTTGCACCCGGATGCCCTTCGAACTATCATCGTGGTGAATATATTCCAGCTTTAAAGTTATTGTTCCACCCGGCCTGGAAAACTTTACGGCATTAGAAAGCAAATTATCTAAAACACGCTGAAAAAGGTTTATGTCAATGGGGACCATCCGGCCCTCATCGGGCAGGTCAAGCACAAACGCAATTCCTTTAGATTGGGCTATAATATTGTAGCCCCCTTCGATATCTAAAATCAACTGCTTAATATCAGTCAATGACAAACTTAATACCAAGTTACCCGAGTCCATCTTAGCCATCGTCAGCAAGTCATTAACAAAGGCGTGTAATCGAAGCACTTGGCGATGTAAAATTTCGACGTCGGCCGGATTAACCGGCGAAGCAAGGTTACTTTTGAGTAGCTCGCTAACCCCCAGAATGGCCGTAAGCGGCGAGCGCATATCGTGCACAACCATATTCGCTAGATTTTCGCGCAGCTTTAGCATTGCCTGTAGCTCATCAAACTGCGTTTTGAGGCGCAGCAACGAACGAACACGCGCCCGCAACTCTAAAATATTGACCGGTTTCGATAAAAAATCATCGGCTCCGGCCTCAAATCCTCTTGCCAGATCGGTTTTGCTATCAAGGGCTGTAACCAAAATGATCGGAATATGCCGCCATTGCTCGTCGGCCTTCAAGTACTGGCAAACTTCTAAACCGTCCATCCCCGGCATCATGACATCTAATAGAATAACGTCCGGGGCATAGTTCCTGACAGCATCAATGGCTTCCGGACCATTACCGGCGAAAACCAGATCATAATTATCCGAATACAAGAGTGCCTCTAACGTCTGGCGCCCCACGTCCTCATCGTCTACAATGAGAATAGTGTTTAACTTCGGCATGCGTTGACCCCAAAATGATAATCTCTGCTCTCGTGTCCATGCGCAGGTTAAGCACGACGTTTCCTTACAGCGTTTGCTAAATTACGAATACTATGATGTATTACCGTCAAGATACTTTTCTATCAGCTGTATGATTTTTTTCAAACTGGCCGGTTTACTAAGATAATCGTTGGCACCAGCCTCGATACATTTTTCTCGATCGCCCGGCATTGCCAAAGCCGTAATGGCGATAATGGGTACATCAGAAAAATTATCGAGCGCCCGCAGATGCCGCATTGCGCTCAATCCATCCATACCCGGCATTTGAATATCCATCAGGATAATAGCTGGTTTTGTTTGCTGAGCCTGCTCGATAACCTCTACGCCGTTGCGTACGACTACAACCTGATACCCTTTTATCTGTAAATAATTAGAAATTGTACTAATATTAGCTTCATTATTTTCAGCCAACATAACGAGAGGTGCGCTTGAAAATGGAGTTAATCGGTTATTCGGATTCGTGGAAATATTCATTCTAGATAGTTATGACCTTATTCGTACTAAAAATATTGGATTTAGCGAGGAAATCAAAAAAAATCATAAAAGCCGGACAATGAACCTAAAGAAGCAAGCAACGAAATAACGCTAAAAAACAGAAATCATACTGTTTATCGTTATAACGGTTCAAAAAATGGTTCAACTTTTTTATCCAAACCAACTACTATCTACCGTAGCAAAATTCTACCATTTTGTCTACTCACAGAGAAGAATTTGGTAGGATGGGCGTATACGTATCTATACGTTTAGTTTAATTCAATTTAAGATTCTTACAAAAAGTCCTAGTTGGGTCTTCATAAGAATTGACATCTTTCTCTACTGTAGTTAAGATATTAAATCGACCTTTTGATAATGCATCATACCTATCGAAATCTGGTTTCCAAAAGCGAGAGATCCTATGGACAGAGAAAATTCCAAAGTCATTCTAATTGTTGATGATGAAACCCGGATGCGTCGATTTATGCAGATGAACCTGGAACTGGAGGGCTATCGCGTGATTGAAGCCAGCAACGGGCTGGAAGCTATCGAACGCACCCGGGATGATTTGCCCGATTTGGTTTTGCTCGATGTCATGATGCCTGAATTAGACGGTTTTGAAGCCTTGCGTATTATTCGCGAGACATCCACCGTACCGGTAATTATGCTGACGGTGCGCGATGACGAAGACGACAAGGTGAAAGGGTTGGCTCTAGGAGCCGATGACTACGTAACAAAACCATTCAGCCCACGGGAGCTATCGAGCCGTATCCAAGCAGTGCTGCGCAGAGTTGATATGAGTTCGTCCCCATCAAGCCGTTCCTTGGTTGTTGTTGACGATTATCTGCAAATTGATTTTGAACACCGCGATGTCATTGTTGATGGGGAAACTATTAAACTGCGGCCGACCGAATACCGGCTGCTGTACCACCTGGTTAATAACGCTGGCCGTACGCTCACCCACGAAATGATCCTCTCAAAAGTGTGGGGCTATGAATATCGCGATGAAAGCCAGTATGTGCGACTTTATATCACCTATTTACGGCAAAAAATCGAGCCGGATCCCAGCAAACCTCGCTACATTCTCACTGAGCGCGGAGTCGGCTATAGCTTTGTCGATTTTGACAAGAAAAACTCATGAAAATTTGTCTCATCATCAATCCTAAAGCCGGACCCAGTACTTTCAAAAAGCAGCTTAAAAAGGCCGAAGACTATCTCCTAAATTTAGGATGTGAGGTCAAGCGGCTGGAAACTACGGGGCCGGGCGACGCTATCCGTTTGGCCCAACAGGCTGCTGAAGAAAAGTTTGATACAGCCGTTGCCATTGGCGGCGACGGAACCGTTAATGAGGTCTGCAATGGCTTAGTCGGCACCGATACGGCTTTGGGTGTGCTGCCGGCCGGTACGGCCAACGTTTTTGCCGCCGAAATGGGCATTCCCATCTGGAATCCGCTCAACCCCGACGCGGTTGTTAAAGCTGCCTCAATTATCGCCACCGGCCAGCGCCGCAAAATCGATTTGGGTCGATTGCAGCTTGACGACGGCACGAGCCGCTATTTTTTAATGTGGTGTGGCGTTGGCCTCGATGCGGCCATCTCACAAAGTAAAAAAACAAACAACAAACCACGACCGCTCGGTTATGCCTCGTGGATTATATCGGGCCTGATCACCATTTACGAATTTTTAGGAACTCCGGCCATTCTCACCACCGATAACGGTCCAATTCGCAAACGACTTATTGTAGCGGTGGTCAGCAATGGTCAGCTATACGGGCGCGTATGGCGTTTAGCGCCCCATGCCAAAATGGATGATGGGTTGCTGGATGTTGCCGTCATGACCGGCCATCGTTGGCCCTCTGTAGTAAAGCATCTCCTGGGCGTAACGTTTCGCCGTCATGTCAAAGATCCAGATTTTTTCTTGTATAAAACCTCAAAATTAGCTTTATCCTCTAAAACCCCGCTTCCGGTTCACGTCGATGCCGAAACTATTGGGACAACTCCCGTTGAAGTCGAAGTTGTGCCTTCATCCCTAAACGTCGTTATCCCCACAAATGCACCGGCGAATTTATTTGAACAAAAAGGTACCCCCGACTACGAAGAAGCGCCCACTTCATAGTTTGTTTGATATGTTCGATCTTTAAATAAAACACCTACAAAATAGGCAGCCAGGTATGCGATCCCATCGGCAAATATTGAGTCGAAATGGCGCAAGGCTAGAGCTATAGTTTTTCAGAAAAAGATTTGATAGGTCGTCATGACGACAAAAGAAAACGCCATCCAGCAAAGAACAAACTTGCTTCTTAGCTTTTACGTTATTTAGCAAAATACTCTTTGAAATCAGTTAGATTTCACCTTTTCATCTTGACAAGAAATGCAACCTGGTGTATGCTATCGACCGTAACCGTGTTACTTTAGCAAACATTGGTTTCACGGTAACAAAAGTATGTAGGGGCATTGTACAACAAATCAAGAACTGGTTTATACTACCTTTACCTCATTTTTATTCACTACACTATTATTCTTCTATACCCTCTTATTTGGTTCTTAGATACAAGATTAGCCTCAAAACTTGCCCTTCCTACGCATAGTGTTCGCTTTCGTAAAGAAGTACCACTTACCCATCAGGCGATGAGGCCGGCTAGCTCACCCTATCAGCTGCTGTTTATTCGATTATTACAATAAAATAGGTATTAACAGGAACTTACACAGCCTACGGTTTCGCATCAGCATCGTCGATGTTTGCATCGATAAGACTTCGATTTCATTTTCTTAATCTTTTTCGACACCGTTTTCAAGTAGAACACCGTTTTCGATTTCTTTATCATTTCGACTTCGTTATCGCTACGATTTATTCTTGACCTCGACCTGTTCTACTCAAGATTGACTTCGTGTTCATCATCACTCTCACTATCGCTTTCACCTACACCTTGACTTCAACCACCCAATCTGCTTCCATTTCACCTTCATCATCACCTCGCTCTTCGACTGAGAATCGCTACTCCCGACTCGATGCTGCGTAAGGCCTGTTATGTAAGGCGCAGGAAGTTACCTTCCTGCGCCTTTTTAAGTTCGCGCTGATTGTGCTAGACTCAAAATATTCCAGCGGAGGCACCCCTATGGCAGATTACGAAATCATCATCATTGGCGCGGGCCATAATGCCCTGGTTTGTGCCGGCTATTTAGCGCAGGCCGGATACAAAATCCTTGTGCTGGAACGTCGACACACGGTCGGCGGAGCCGTCGTGACCGAAGAGATCATTCCCGGCTTCCGGTTCGACCTCGGCGGCTCGGCCCATATCCTTATTCACCATACCCCCATTGTACACGACCTTAAGCTGACACATTATGGTCTGGAGTATATCGATCTCGATCCGCTTTTTTTTGCCCCTTTTCCCGACGGCAGCCACATTACCATCTGGCGCGACATCGACCGCACCTGCGACAGTATCGCCACGGTTTCACCGGAGGATGCCGAAACATACCGACGCTTCATTGAGAAGTGGACACCGATGGCCAAAGCTACGGTAGAAACCTTCCTACACCCGCCGACTTTGCCCAATGTGGTTCGCCATCTAGGGCTGGGTAGCGGTTTAGGTGCTAACCCCTGGGAGCCGCTATCGGACATTATGCGGGGCTACGGCCAACTGCTGCGCCAATCGTTTCGCAGCCCTAAAGTGCAGGCGGTTATCGGCTGGATGGCTGCCCAATCAGGGCCACCGCCCACCGAACCACTATCGGCTCCATTTGCACTATGGCACCCGATGTATCACATCAGCGGTATGAAACGCCCCAGAGGTGGATCGGGGATGTTGACGCAGGCTCTGGCGAAAATGATAAGTGCGCACGGCGGCGAAATTCGCGTTTCAACGCCGGTGGCCCGAATATTAACCGAACAGGGCAAGGTCGCCGGAGTAGAGACGGTCGATGGGCAGCGTTTTACGGCCACCAAGGTTATCTCTGGAGCGCATATTCACACCACGTTGCACATGCTCAAAGATGCGCCTCTCCCGGAAATGCAGAGAATCCTTCTCTCCAAATCGCGGATCGGAAATGGCTTTGGCATGGTCGTTCGCTACGCGATGAACTCCCTGCCCAACTACACGGCCCTCCCCACGGAGAATAGCCCCGGCCCCCAACACACCGCTTTGCAATTCATCTGCCCCAACCTCAACTATTTAGAGCAGGCCTATGGCGATTACCTAAGCGGGCAACCATCGCAACAGCCGGCTCTCATCGCGATGACATTCTCGGCCGTCGATCCGACGCTGGCTCCACCTGACAAGCATACGTTATTCTTGTGGGGTCAATATTATCCGTACGAACTGGCTTCTGGCGAATCGTGGGACGCCATTGGCCAACGAGAGGCAGACCGGATGCTAACCACGCTGGCGCAATATGCGCCAAACGTCCGCGAGTCGGTCATCGGCCAGTTGGTTGAAACGCCGCTCT
>JAGRBZ010000210.1 GCA_020433805.1 Anaerolineae bacterium | reverse complement strand
GAACGGCGGTACCGTGATGCCGGTGATGGCCGCAATGGAGGAGGAGGCCCCCTGGCCGATGACGGTTTGGTTGTTTAGGAGTTGCGTGTCTCCGACATAGACCCCGCTGCCGGTTTCATAAATGAAGATGATGTCGCCTTCTTCATCGGCGGCGAGGTTGTTGAAGTTCTGCACAGTGCTGAAGGGATTATTTATATGGCCGGTGCCGGGGCCAGCGACGCTGTTGTCGATAAACCAGATGACTTCATTGACGGTAATGGTCACCGTTTCGGTGTCATTGGGGGTGACGGAGTCGCCGTCCGTGAGGGTGTAATTGAAGGTGTCGATGCCTTCAAAGCCGACGGGGGGCAGATAGGAGAAGCCGCCATCGGCACCAATGGCGAAGGCTCCACCCTGAGCTGTGCCCCCGGCATTGGGGATGACGCTGAGTGAGACGTTGTTATCGGGGTCGACGTCGTTGGCTAGCACGCCATTGGCCGTGTTGACGGTGATGCCCACATTACCCAAAGAGGTGTAGCTATCGGCGAAAGCCAGCGGCGAAACGTGAGCGACCCCATTTAAGGTGGTATTGGCATCTAACGTATCGTTGAATTCCACATTGGTGGCATTTGTATCACCGGTATTTTGAATCTGAATAGTATATTCAAGCGTGTCGCCGGGGTCGGCTTGGCCGTCGGTGTCGTTGTCTACCACCAAGCTATCGGTTTTTGTGGCGGTGATAATCGGGGTGCCGGAGGCTAGTTGATAGGCCCCAGAGCCAAACAGCAGCCCCACCGCTAAAAAAATCGCTAAGGCAATTGGTAACCATGGGGTTCGATTATAATATCTGGTTCTGTTTGGTAAATCATTACGGTCCATGTAAGATTCTCCTCGGAAGCTAACAATTATAGTTACCGATTGAACCTCGACCATCAGCACGCAACGCAAATTAGGGATTGACCAAATAACAATTTAAGTAACTACTCAGGCATGTCATTTCGAGGCGTTTTTTGCCGAGAAATCCCTGAGATGGTTCTTGAAAAAGAAGGTTGAGGGGGATTTCTCGCTCCTCTGTCGCTTGAAAGGACATGAATGGCTGAGTAATTACCACTACCTGATCATTTATCGAGTCGTGTGCAGAGATATGATGATTGTACGCCAATGAAGGACAAAAATCAATGAGGGAGTATCATTTACATGGGAATCGATGGCAGACGAAACTTGGTTTTGTGGTATGATATTTGTTAGGGTATTGAAGCCCCAAGCTAACGCTCTTATTCTGGTTCAAATCGTGCTCTTCTTTTTCTGAAAATGGTTGACTTGCCCCGAATTCTGGCTACAATATAGCCAGAATGCGATATGAAATAATTCTTGCCCCTGAAGCAGCCCAAGATTTGAAACGTTTGTCGGCCAGAAACCGCACAACCGTTCAAGACAATATAGAAAAACATCTCAGATTCGAACCGGATAAAATCAGTAAAAGTCGGATCAAACGCTTGCGCGGTCTGAGACACCCTCAATATCGGTTACGAGTGGGTGACATTCGCGTATTTTATGATCTTGTCGAAGATAAGGTAGAAATCTTGGCGGTGGTTCAAAAATCAGAGGCGGCAGACTGGTTAGTAGAAATGGGAGATTTGGAATGAAAGAAGTGGCCTTATCAGAAGTAAAAGACCATTTGTCGGAATACTTACGGCTGGCCGAGGAAGAAACGATTGTCATTACTCGCCATGGAAAGCCGGCCGGGATTTTGGTGGGGTTTGCCAGTGAGGATGATTGGTTTGATTATCGGTTGGAGCATGATGAACGATTTTTGAGGCGGGTATCAAGGGCACGTGAGAGTTTAAGGGCGGGTAAGGGGGTACGGCTCGAAGATATTGAGATTGATGAGCCAAGAGACTGAAAAATATTTAACCGCAAATGTTCTCGTAAATTGTCTCAAGCTATTCAACCAGTGGCTTTGCGTAAATTGCGCTGGTCCAACGATTAGAGCAAGAAGTACATCCCTATGCTATGATAACTTAAAGTGATATACTCGATCTCAAAAAGCCGGATGAATGGGTCGGTGGCCTCTTGGCTAGGCTCCGGCTCTCGCTGGGATCGCTTGCGGCATAACCAGCGCATGAAACGACGGCGCTTTCGCAGCCGTGATTCCGTTTCGCCTCCGCCCACCCACGAGTTGCTCGTCGCTTGTCCGCTGCAGTATTAGCTTGCGTATGAAGCTCATTAATGCCCACGAAACAAGTAAAGATTTAAGAGACGTAAGGGAAAATCCGTTAAACTTCAAAGGAGTCATATAGCCAAGTTCTTTAAATATGGAATTGTTGGAGCATTCTCTGGTTTGTTGATCGGTGTATTTTCGGGATACGTAAATGGGTTTGGTTACTTGACCTACTGGTATCAAATACCACTTCCCTATCAGGAAAATGCGGTTCATATCGAATACTATCCTAAATCGATGGAGGTTGTCATTTCGACAGAGAGGCGAAAAATGTATACCTATGCCTATTGGCAAAGTAGAGTCTACACCTACGCCATGGATGAACCAGATGTCCATTGGGAAGAATTCATTCCATCGAGAGATGAAGATGACATCTGGCGAGACGGTGATCTGCTTTGTGGTGACGAATTTATTCGTGACGACTATTTTTGGGTTTACTCCCCACCAGGACGCGTTGTATCAAGGCTAGATTGTGCAATGTGGTATTCTGAGCTTACAGAAGTACATCGTTTTGCTTTGTTAGATAACGGACAAGTGTGGATGTGGTCGATTACGAGTGACATAGATGGTTTTACTCCTCACGTAGAACTCTGTTTGGTCAGTGTCTGTATTTCAATGATTGGTGGGATTTTGGGCGTGGGATATTCTCTAATAAAGTTACGACGCTTATCTGCCGGGAGCATCGAGTATATTCACTAATCCACTGTCGTCTGATTGAGGGGCGTTAGGCGGTTGATTGTAAATGAGAGTTGCTTTCAAATCAAGGGCAAGGAGGTGTCATCTGGCTACATTTGTCCTCGTTCCGGGGCTTGGCTTGGAAGCTGGTGTTGGAACTCACCCCTCAACCACCCCACCCTGCACATCCTGCTCGAACTCATCGTACTCGGCCTCGTCCTTATCATCGCTCCAAAACACCTCACGCGGACGGCTGCCGTCAGCCGGGCCGATGACACCCTCTTCTTCCAATTGATCCATCAAGCGGGATGCTCTGGGATAGCCGATGCCCAGGCGACGCTGTAGTAAGCTGGTCGAGGCCCGATTGCTGTCGATGACCAACTTGACCGCTTCTTGCAGGAGGTCGTCCTTGTCGGCGTTAGCGACAATATCGGCCCAGGGCAGGTCTTCATCATCAACCTCTTCCACCGGCTCGTTGGGAGCGCTCCCAATTGAGGATCGCCAAAATCTGACCACGTTGCTGATCTCCGCGTCGGAGACGAAGCAGCCTTGCAGTCGCCGCAGTTTGGCCGAGTCGGAGGCCATGTAGAGCATATCGCCTTTACCGAGCAATCGTTCAGCCCCGGACGTATCGAGGATAACGCGCGAGTCGATCTGGCTGGTGACGGCGAAGGCGATGCGGGTGGGGAAGTTGGCTTTGATCAACCCCGTCACTACATCGACCGAGGGACGCTGGGTGGCGATGACCAGATGGATGCCGGTTGCGCGAGCCATCTGGGCAATGCGGCAGATGTGGCGCTCAACTTCGTCAGGGGCCATCATCATCAAATCGGCCAGCTCGTCGATGACGATGACGAGGAACGGCAGGCGTTCACCTTTAGCGCCCACTTTGCGGTTGTAGCCGCTCAGGCTGCGCGCACCGGCGGCGGCAAACAGTTTGTAGCGCCGTTCCATCTCACGGGTGGCCCAGGCTAACGCCCCGACCACCTGCTCGAAATCGGTGACGACCGGCGCGATCAAATGGGGGATGCCGTTGTAGCTGGTTAGCTCCACCATCTTGGGGTCGATCATCAAAAAACGAAGCTGTTCGGGGGCGTGGGTGAACAGTAGCGTTGAGATGAGCGTGTTGATACAGACCGATTTCCCGGAACCGGTCGCCCCGGCAATCAGCACGTGCGGCATGTCGGACAGTGAGGCCGAAACCGCTTGCCCCGACACACCCTTGCCCAGCGCTACCAAAAGCGGTTTGTGGCTCTTTTGGAAATCCTCGCTCTCCATAACGCCGCGCAGTGAAACCATCGTTTTGTCGGTATTCGGTACCTCGATGCCGACCAGCGGGCGGCCCGGTACCGGCGCTTCGATACGAATGGGCGAGGCCGATAGCGCCAGCGCCAGATCGTTGCTGAGCGCCAGCACCTTATTAACCCGGATGCGCTGCTGAATAACCGTTCCATCGGGCTGTTTGCGTTCGATGGTGCCTAATTTCAGACCGAACTGGGTTACTGTGGGTCCGGTGTTAATTTCGACGACCTCAGCCGGAATACCAAAACCGCCTAAAGTGTCCTCGATGATTTGCGCCTGATAACGCGCATTGGCCCCCTGCCCGGCATCCTTCATCGGTGGAGCCAAAAGGCTGATGGGCGGCAGTGCGCGGTGGGTGTCCGGCATCGTGGTTAGCGCCGACTCGACGGTCATTTCCGGCACAGGAAGTTTTTGTTGCTTGGCTTTTTGGCTGGTGGATGATTTTGAGGCTTTCTGCTTAGCCGGAGTAGGCTCCGGGGCGAGGCTCTCAAGAGGCTCTTCTTGCTCTTGTTCTTCCAACTGCTGCTGCGCCCAGTCGTTTACAAGCCCGGTCCAATGGACGGCATCACGAAAAGAAAAGCGAGCCATAATCCCAACGGCGAGCACTCCGGTGATGACCAGGAAAATAATCGCCGCAGTTGCGCCCATTAACTCTATCATAAAGTTGCTGACGCCCCAGCCAATAAAGCCACCACCGCCGCCTTCACGGGCCAATCGAACGGCATATTCGCCCGGCTCGACAGCCATCAGGTGCGTAAGTGCCAACCCGACGATAAGAAGAACCTCACCCCCAATAATGATATCGAAGGGCAGCGGCTTGTCTTCTTCCCTTAAACGGCTAAAGGTCAGCAACCCGCCAAATATCGCTAAAAGTACCGTGGCCGGTACGGCTCCCCAGCCAAAAAGCTGGCGGAAAAAATCGGCCCACCAGCCGCTAACTGTCCCCTCAGAAAGCGACAGCAAACTGAGCAGCGTGATAATCGACAGGAAAAGCGTAATTGCTCCGACGATTTCACGTTGGTAGGGAGCCAGTCGCAATAAAAACTGTTCGACGGTAAAATTGGTTTGGGCTTTATTTTTACCAGCCGCCATGCGATCTTAAGACCTTTGTGGTATACTCGGATGTTGAGACTCGATACAACATTACATAATCTTGCAGTTTTGAGTCTACGATTTTTTAGTTCTGTGTCAAGTTAAGTGAGAGTGGCAGGAATAGGCATGATAATCATATTAATTGGCCTGGCTGTAGTGGTCGCTGTGATTCTTGTGAGTGTGATCGGGGTCGGGCTTTTTGTTGTGATGTCTATGGACGATCGAGATGTGGTTTCTCGTGCCCGTCAGGGGTGGATCGATCGGCGCAGCGAAAACGATGATCAAGGTTGGTAGGGGATATCGAGGCCGACAAACCGGCTCCATTCATCGCGGGTTAGGGTGCGATTGGCCCGTTGGCAAGCGCGCCCCGGCCAGGTGTCGGCGTCCATATTCCACAGCCGAATTTGTCCGTCTTGCGTGCTGACTATAAGGTCACGACCGTCGGAGCTAAAGGCCACGCTCCAGACCCGGCTGCTGAAGTCGGTGATGTGCAACCATACAGTTTCATCGGCGCTGTGGGGATCAATTAATGCGGCTATATTCCAAATGACAACCGTATTGTCTGCCGAGCCGGAGGCCAGATAGCGCCCGTCCGAACTAAACGCCAGACTCATAACCCAGTCGAGATGGCCTTTTGTCGAGGCCAATCGCTGCCCGTCCGACATATTCCACAGCGTTATTTTCCCATCACCGGAGCCGGAAGCCAGGATCCGTCCATCCATGCGGATAGCCACGCTGCCAACCCCGTTGGCGTGGCGTCTGAGCGTGAAACGCGGTTTCGGATTTGTTGCCTCCGATAAGTCCCACACCACCACCGTATTATCTTCAGATGCCGAGGCTAAGCTTAGCCCATCGGGGCTAAAAGCCAAATCCTCTACCGTGCGGGTATGACCCCGCAGTTGAGCAACCTCGCGCCCGGTCGTCGTTTCCCACAGAATGATGGTCTGATCGGCCGAAGCTGAAGCCAGATACATTCCATCCGGACTGAACTGCACCGCTTCAACTGTACCGCGATGCGCTGTCAGCGACATCAAGGCTTCACCGCTTTCGATATCCCACATAATTGTCTCACCATCATACCCCCCGGAGGCAATATGTTGACCGTCGGGGCTAAACGCTACACTCCGTACCTCGGTTTTGTGTCGTGTCAGTATCGACTTAATTTGCCGGGTGGCGACATCCCATACCCTCACAGCCCCATCCGCTGAGGCTGAGACCAGCGTGGTGCCATCGGGACTAAAAGCCATAGAGGCTGCCATGACGTTGTGGTTGCTGAAGGGGTGCGTTTTGCCGGGTGACAGATCCCACAGAATAATCGTGTGATCGAAACCACCCGAGGCCAGCCCCAGCCCATCCGGTCTAAACGCCACACTGTAGATGCCGCCCGTGTGCCCCTTCAACGTTGTAGTCGGGTGGTGTGTTGCTAAATCCCACAAAATAAGGGTGGTGTCAAATGAGCCTGTGGCTAAAATGGTGCCGTCCGGGCTAAAAGCCAAGGTTTTTACGGCCCGTTTGTGCCCTTCTAATGTGGCAATTGGTGTCCCGTGTTCGGCATCCCACAGAATGACCGTGTTATCAGCCGCGCCGGACGCCAAACAGGTTCCTTTGGGATTAAATGCTACACAGTAGACCCGGTTAGAATGGCCGTTGAGGATAGCCCGCGATTCTCGTTTGGTAACATCCCACAGGTTAACGGTCTGATCGCGGGAGGCCGAGGCCAGTTGGGTGCCGTCTGGGCTAAACGCGACGCTTGTAACAGCATCCGTGTGCTGCTTGAACGTTGTTATCACCTGGCAATCGATGAGACTCCACAGAACCACCGTGCCGTCCTCCAAGCCTGCGGCTAGATAACTGCCCTCAGCATTATAAGCCAGGCACAGCACCGGTGCCGCATAATCGATCTGTTGCTGCTCAATCTGGCCGTTATGTGTCTGCCACAATCGTATTGTTTTATCTGACGATGCCGTCGCAATAGGCTGGCTGCCCGCCGTCGGGGCGAGTGCCACGCCTTGCACCCGATGTCGATGGCCATTGAGTTGGATAATCTGTTGGCCGGTGGAACTATCCCAGACCAGGGCCGAATTATCCCAGGAGCAGGAAACCAATTGGCTGCCGTCGACATTGTAAGCCAGGCCGGCGACAGGGGCGGTGTGGCCGCGCAGGTACGTTGTGAGAGCCGGGTTGTGGTCAACCGTAGCCAGCAGGCTACTGCGAGCCTCAACCGTATCGGCGATGTGCTGGGCCTGCACGCTCAGGAGCAACGCCAGATCCAACTGTTTATCGCGCCAGATAAAGGCTTGCGCAGCCAACTGACGCGAGATTGCACATTGGAGCTGCTGCTGAGATTTCTCGCGCTCTACTTTGATCGTATCGGTCAACTGTCGGAGGTTTGAGGCCGTGTTGCGAACAACTTCCAATTCGCGTCGTTGCCGAGCCTGTTTTTCGGCTTCAGCGCGCGCTTGGGCGATGAGACAAACCTGCAAAAATTCACGTTCCAGCACATTTAACTCGTCTAAATGCTGCGAAGACCACTCCTCGGCTTCGGCTAATCTGGCTCCGCGATAGAGATAGCTCTCGTCGTAATTGTTCTGCTGCCACTCCTCCGCGGCCTGGGTCAGGCGCACCCTAACCCGAATGGCCTCCCGATTATCATCTAACCAGTTTCGCAGCCGATCCCAGCCTTGAATTAGAGCCTCGTGGGCCACATCGACATACTCTTCGCTGTTGATCATATCGCGCGTGATGGTTACCAGGCGGGCATCGGCCAGACGCTGGAGTACATTTTCGACTACTTGCGCCTGGTTCGGACTGTTTTCCTTGACCACAGGCAGCAGTTCTTCTTTTTGAACGCGCCGCCGGGTGTCTTCGGTACCCTGCCCTAACTGCGTTAGGCGCAACATGACACGGCGCATGATAGTTTGCTCGTTTTCGTCAAAGCTCTCATAGGTGGTATCCGCCCGCTGCGCGATAGCCCCGGACACGCGCCCGATAGTTTGGTAGGCCGTTAAGGTCAGGGACTTCTGCTGCCGCTGATCCCACAGTTCTAGCAGGGCATGCTGTAAAAGCGGGAGCGCGCCGGGCTGCTGCGCCACGTCGGCCAAAATCACATCGACAAGCCCCGGCTCAAACTTGAGGTCGACGCGACGAGCCGGCTGTTCGATAGCCCGCCGCAGATCGCTTTGGCTCATCGGCCCAACCAGTACTTGTTGCGTTGAGATGGCGTGTGCCAGGTTTCGATATGCTGCGCAGCGATGGTAAAAATCAGCCCGCATGGTGATAACGACAATTACCCGCCCATCACTAACGGTGGCGGCGTAGAGCAGGCTTTCGATGAAGCGCTGACGCTGCGCGTCATCCTGACATAGGGTGAAGATTTCCTCAAATTGATCAACAACCAGCAGCAGACGCCGGTCGGGTGGGGCTTTAGCCCAGGCCATACGCACCGCCAAATGGAGCGACCAGCCATCGTTGGTGAGAAAGGTGAGCAATTGGCGGGTCATCGCTGCCCGTTTTTCTTCTTTGGTCAAGCTGTCAGCGACCTGAGCCGCCAGAGCCTCCAGCGGTTGGGGGCCTGGCTTCAAGACCCGAATAGACCATTTTCCACTGCCGGAAATTTCATCTTGCTCCAAAGCAGGGATGACGCCGGCCCGTACTAATGAAGATTTACCGCTGCCGGATGCCCCCAGCACGGCCAGAAATCTATTCTTTTGAGCGGCTATTTGGGTTTCTAATTTGGAGAGAATTTGATCGACCAATCCTTCTCGTCCGAAGAAAAATTCGGTATGCTCGGCCTCGAACGCTTGTAGACCGCGATAGGGACAGCGTCCGTCGCTGGTTGTGGGTGGCACAATAAGGGTATGCTCTGCCGTGGCACTTGGGCTTTGAAACAGCCCCAAAGCCGCCATAGCCTGCTGAAGTTTCTGCGCCGAGCTGTATCTTTCTGTAGGGTCTTTCGCCATCGCTTTTTGAATGACGTGTTCGAGGGCGCGGGGCAGTTCAGGATTGATGGAGCGCGGCGAAACCGGCTCTTCGCTAATATGTTTGAGGATAACGCTAAACGGCGTATCGGCGCTAAAGGGTTGGGTGGCGGTGGTGATCTCATACAGCATCACGCCCAGGGTGTAGACGTCGCTGCGCTCATCGCTGCTGCGCCCGGAACATTGCTCCGGCGACATATAAGCGGGCGTGCCCATGATAACGCCCGGCACGGTCAACCTGCTTTGCTCACCCAAGATTTTTGAGAGGCCAAAATCGACCAAGATGGGTTGATCGTGGCCGGTGAGCAGCACATTGGCCGGCTTGAGATCGCGATGAACAACGCCCCGGCTATGGGCGTAACTGACCGCGTCGACAATTTGTTGGAAGAGGCGCAGCGCACGGGGTAATGGCAGCCGCTCGCCTTCGTTATGAACAGCGACCAGCCGGTCTTTAAGCGTATGCCCTTCTATACACTCCATGACCATGTAAAAGGCGTCGTCGATAATGTCGAAATCATACACATGAACAATACCGGGGTGACGTAGCGAGGCAACAACGCGGGCTTCCTGCCGGAAGCGACCGATAACGGAGGGGTCTCTACCCATAGCAGTATCATTAATCTTGATAGCAACGTCGCGTTCAAGATTGGGCTGGTGGGCACGATAGACTTTACCCATTTTGCCGCGACCGATCAGTTCTTTGATTCGGTATTTGCCAATAAGTTGGCCAATCCAGTCTGCCATGAGGTTATCGGCGGGCAGGCCTGTATAAGGGGCTTCCCGCAAATTAATAGAGTTGTTCCCCAATAAGAATGGAAAGAATTAGGACGCAGATGAACGCAGATTTTCGCAGATACATAGTAAGAATCAGCGTTTATCTGTGTTAATCTGCGTCCCATAAAATGGCTTGAACCCCAAAAGTCTTATTCAGGGACAACTTTAATGGGTTTTTCGGTGTTTTCCGATTACGGTAGCAACTTGGGTTAAATAAACAAAGGTGAGGGCCGAAGTAATAACGCTTACCTTCACCTTACGCCACCTTTTTGATAATGTCAATATTGAGAAGATTGTCTGTCGTTTTTGGAGTTAAATCATAAACCGGAGGCGGGCCATGTAGTCGCCCAGGGCTTTTAGCTTTTGGGCGCTTGCTTCATCACCTTTAGCCCGAAATTGATCAACAACGGCTTCCAGTTCGGCAAAGAAGACGCCGTCGCAACTGCTTACATTATTGCTAATAACCCTTTGCAGTTCGTCTTTGTCTTTGGCGTTGATCAATTTTTTCAGCAGCGCGCGGGCTTGCTGGTAGGTCATCGTGCCGGGAGTGCTCATGGAGTTATCCTTTATTTGATCTCAAACAGGTCGGAGGCAACAACCGTGTCGTTAACATAGAGTTCCAATTTATAGAGTCCCTCGCCCCGGGTGCGCAGGAAGGTGTATGAACTGGCTTGTTCGCCCCATTCCCACTCGCCTTCTTCACGGGCTAACTCTTCACCATTTTGATACCAGATGATGGTAAAATCAAGCCCTTTGCTCATACCGCTGAATGGAAAGACGGCATAGATGGTTTCAACGCCGTTGGCAAAGAAATCGCTTGTCTCCACCGGCTCCAGCTCAGAGGTCATCTCGCTGGCAAATTTAATCGGACCGATGCGGGCGTTTGCCGGTGCGGGGGTGCGAGGGCCGGTTGTGGCGTAAACAAGCGCACCTAAGGCGGGTGTGGGCGTTGCGGTTGGCGTAGGAGTCGCCGGAACCGGTGTTTCAGTCGGGATAGCCGTTGGGGGTTGCGTTGCTGCAGGGGCGGTTTCGAGCAATTCGACATCGCTGTTGGCCTCAGCCGGTTCGACGACGTTTGGCTCGGCTTCACCTGCGGCGATAGCTTCTTCTTCCGCGAGGCTGCTTTCAGGAGAGTCGGCTATGGATGTTGTGTTGGTTAAAGCGACCTCATTGGTCTGGTCGGGCTGATTATCGACCGCCACCGAACTGGCCTGGGGTGTATTATTGGCGGGGACTAATTGCAGCGTGGCCAGCCAGCCGCCCAAAAAGAGCGCCGTTACGGCGGTCCACACGAAGATCGATACCCGTGCCCGCTGGGCGCGGCTGCTCTCTTCCTCGCGAACAATCGGAAAGATGGCGCTGTGCGCTTCTCTTTGAGAGCGAAAGGCAACTAAAGCGGCAATACCGGTTGCTGCTAAACTTAATCCGGCTAAAATTAAAAGAATAGTCGGCAGAGATGCCATCATATTCGGTTTTACTCCATAATTTCAATCTGGTCGGGATGGTCCACAATTATTTGTGGACTGGTTTGGTATAGTTTTATCTGGCCCGTTACGCGAACGGATTTATCTCGATAGTAGTTGTCAGGTAGGTCTGGAAACAGCTCCCAGGCATCGGGAAAAATAACGACCTTAAAGCTGTTTTGATAATCCTGGTCAAAATTTAAGAAGATGACCTTCCCTGAGTTGTATGTACCAACCACCTGGCCTTCGACAGTAGCAGATTGCCCTACGAATTCAGTGGCTTGCTGCCACGGTATCACCGCCTCCGAAACCGCCGCCGTATCGGGCGGCGGTGGTGCAAAGGTGTCGGCGATGTCGGTTTCTGTTGGCGGTACTTCCGGTGCCTCCACGCTGGGTGGGGGGGCTGTTGCTGCCGGCGTATTTTGGCAGCTACAGTCACTTACCACCGGTTGGCCGAGCGTGAGCGCCACTTCAATCTGCCATGGATCTTTGATGATGATTTCCGGCGTACCCTGATATTCTTCAACAAGGCCTTCAACGCGAACCAACTTTCCGTAAAAAAGCGTCTCCGGTGCCGTCGGGAATTTCAGCCAATCATCGGCAAAGATGACGGCGGTAAAACCCGTTTTATAATCCTGCGAGAAATTGAGAAAAACCGCATTGCCCGAGTTATGGGTTCGCAGGATTGTCCCTTCGACAATGATTGGCTCGTTGATGAAGGCTGCGGCATCTTCAACCGGAATAACATCATCACGCGGGCCGTTGGGCCACACGAGATTTTCCACAACCTCCGATGGGAGTTCCTTTCGACGGCTTACCGGCTCAGGTGTGTTAGTCGGATAAGGTGTATAGGTAGGGTAGGGCGTGTACGTTGGATACGGTGTTGCTGGTTCAGATTGACAGGCAGTGATTACAAGGGTTAGGCATAACAGTAAAGTCGTTGAAAGGGCGTGTCTCATGGGAGGTTCTCCAGGGTGGTTGTTGGGATAATCTATGCAATTGTGTTGTAACCTCGTAGTATACTGAGGTTAATTAAGGGAGTCAACCATTTGACTCGAAAAATAACAATGCAGGACTTACGCAATCCAGCTTTTTAGCCACGAATTACACGAATTTTCACAAATTATTTCTTGTTTTTCGTGTCAATTCGGGCAATTCGTGGCTGTTTTTTGTTCCGGCGTGTCATCTTCGTAAGTCCTAAATATTTATCGAGCGCCGTTTCTTAGGGTTCTTCTGTCGGCTCGGTCGTTGGCTGCGGGGGAGGTTCGTCTGTGGGTTCGCTTGTAGGTTCCGGCGTTGGCTCGGCAGCCAGAACCGTGATGATCACGGTAGCGTTATCGCACAGATCGGTTGTATCACAAATACGATAGGTAAGCGAGTCAGTTCCGCTAAAACCGGGATTAGGCGTGTAGACAATATTACCACTATTAATCGTAAAATTGCCGTTATTTGGCCCGCTGGTAACGGTTAGCGAGTTTACATCAAGATTGCCGTCCGGATCGCTATCATTTGCAGTCACCGGAATGCTGACCGACTCGCCCGCATTGACTGTGGCCGTATCGTCATTGGCGATGGGCGGGTTGAGGGAAGCCTGGGCTGTAACGGTGGCGGCAACGGAAGTTGCGGTCGCGTTTGCGGCGGCAGTGGCGTTAACCGCCGCGGTAGCGGTTGCATTGGCCTGGGCCGTCGCGGTTGAATTGAACTCCGCCGTTGAGATGGCCTGCGCCCGGGCTGTGGCCGTGGCGTTCGCCGCCGCCGTACCCGTGGCATTAACCGTTGGTGTAGGCGTGGGTGTATCGGTGGGCTGAAGCGTACCGGTAGGCGTATTGGTGGCCGTGCCCGGCACCGGCGTTAGGGTCGGCGTGGTGGTGGGGGTAGCGGTACTGCTTTCCGGAAAGGATTGGGTTGGCGTTGGCTCTAACGTAGAGGTTGGTGTCCGCTCATCAGGCGTAGCCGCGCTATCCGTTGTTGACGTTGGCGTCAGCGTATCGAGCGTGGGAATCGAAGGCGTTGCGGTTGATACCGAAAAGGGGGTGGGGGTTACATCTTCTGCCACCGGTGCCGTTGCCAGCGCAACAATACCAACACAGTAGCACGGAACCGTCGCTCCGATAATCCCCAAAAGCACCACATAAATATTGCGTTTGCGTTTCGGCAAACTGTTGAGCCAGTCGAGCATATCTATCCGTTTCCGCAAAGGTGTTGAACGGTGGAAGGAAGATTAGCTATCACGTAGTGCGTAGTCCGTGGTGCGTAATCTGTCATATAAATCGATACGCACTACGCACTACGAACTACGCACTATAGAAATCTTATTTAATCCACGATCCTCAATCTCTATAATAAATTTGGCAAGGAGAGTTGTCAAACTAACAAACGGACGTGAGGTTGATAACGCCTCAACCTCTGTTAATATATAAACGGATCAGACCAACGGCCTGATGACCGTAGCCCTGAATGGCACGGCTAACAACTCGGCCAATGGGGCGTAGGCACCGCTGGCCATGACCTGCTGCATCGCCGCCGCCCGTACCTCGGCCGACTCCCAATCGGCAATCTCAACCAGGATGTCGGGATTATCGAGCACCTCGTAGCGGATGCTGCCCAGGAAACCGGATATGTCCGGCCCATGTTTCGCCTCAACGCTCTCGAGCAGACTCTTGAGTTCAGCCCGTTGGCCGGGTTTGGCCTGTAATTCGACGATCACCTTGATAGCCATTTTATTCTCTCCATGATTTACGCAGTTCAAAAAGTGACAGTCACTTTAGCGTGATCAAGTGACTGTCACCTGACTTTTGCGTAAGATACCGTGATAAATGTCAAATAGTAGCTTGTAATTTAGTAGCAAAATTGGGGTCAAAAGGTTGACCGGATTTGAGAACGCCGTAAGCGAGTTGGAACAATTTACGCATAGCAGCTCCGACAATAACCATGCTATCTTTGTTTTGTAGACGCAAGCGTAGGACGAGAGCTTTAACAATCGGGTTATGTTGCATAGCAGATAAAGCGGGAAAATAGAGAGCTGTTTTAATATTTTGATTGCCGGTTTTAGACAGTTTGGTCGGTTTGTTGACCGATGAACCAGAAAGGTGTTGCTGAGGGCTCAAACTGGCATAGGCGACGGCCTGACCGGAGTT
>JAGRBZ010000020.1 GCA_020433805.1 Anaerolineae bacterium | reverse complement strand
TGGATAACTTGAATACTCATAAGTTGGCTTCCTTGTATGCCGCTTTCCCGCCTGATGAAGCCCGCCGGATTATCGACAAGTTAGAAATTCACTATACACCCAAGCACGGTAGTTGGTTGAATATGGCCGAAATTGAACTGAGTGTCTTACATCGTCAATGTCTCAAAGCGCGGATACCTGATCAGGCCACTTTAATTCAGAAGGTAGCTGCTTGGCAGTCAGTCCGTAATTCGGCTCAGGCTACCGTTCATTGGCGTTTTACTACGGCTGATGCCCGTATCAAGTTGCATCACCTTTACCCGTCATTTGACCTTTGTTGAACTACTAGTTTCTCCAAAGCAATAGCTAGGTTGAGATGAGCAACGCCGTGGAGAGGATCACGTTGAAGGACAAATTGATAGGCCTTAGCAGCAGCTGTAATTTGACCGTTTTTCCAAAACAATAATCCTAAATTGAACAACCGAGCAACATCTTGGGGGTCGAGCTGAACCGCTTTTTCCATATATTTGCAAGCTTCATCAAAACGGTGCTGCTGTCCCAGTAGCCGCCCCAAATTATGTAAGGCTGCCATATAGCCAGGATCAATCTGAATGGATCTTCTGTAGGCAGCTTCAGCCTCGATCTCTAAGTCTTGCTGTTCCAAAACTAGACCTAAATTGTAGTGAGCCTGTGCAAAATTCGGGTTTAGCTCAATAGCTCGTCGAAAACAGTCAGTAGCTTCAGCAATATCATCTAACTCCACCAGCACCAAGCCTAGATTGTAATGGGTTTGAGCATCATCTGGAGCCAAACGGAGAGCTTGACGGTAAGTTGCAGCAGACTCCCTGAGATCACCTAATGTTCGATACACTGTGGCACGAGTGGTAAAGAGAATAGGGTTGGTAACTTCTAAGGCAATAGCTTGATCAAGATAAACGCCTGCTCGAACCGGTTGATTCATTTGAAAAGCTAATAAACCTAGCAAATGGAGCGTCTCTGTTGAATTGGGAGATATAGACAACACTTGTTGGTAGATCATTTCCGCTTGTTGATATTGACCTGCTTGGTGTTGTGCTAGACCAGCAGCCAAAGCCTGAGAAGTCGTTGTCACAATTAATTACCTTTATCTATAAACATCTTATCTGACTTTAACCAGGCACTGCTACTATTGATTCTAGTTCGACCACGACCTGATCGACGCCTTCAGTATTAGGAGCTAGCTCTGCAACTCGGCGGAAGGCGGTCAAAGCGGTGTCGAACACATTTAACCGAATGCAACATTGGCCTAGCACAATCAATGCTTCAACGTGGTTTGGGTCGCTTTGCAAGACCTTATTGACGTACTCGGTGGCTCGATCAAACTGCTCCTGTTGTAAGTAGAGATCGGCCAGATTACTCAAGAGATCAAGGTTATCTGGATTAAATTTCAACCCGTTAACCATAGCGGTTTCGGCCTCGGCGACTTGTCCGATGTTAAAATAGCTTACCGCTAAGCTATTCCACAAGATTGGATCGGATTGATGATTTGGCTGAGTCAAGGCATTCTTCAGCAAGTCTATCGCTTGAAACCAATTTCCGGCAGATTGAGCTGCCTTAATCTGCGGAATAAGATTAGCCACTTGATCAATCCGCTTGTTCAACAAGCTACGCAGCGCAGTTACTCCAGGATGTTTAGGCGCAACTTCTTCCAACTTAACGAGACTATGTCGCGCCTCATCAAAGTTACCCATCTCCGCATTAACCAACCCGGCTGCAATTTGAACTTCGGGGTGATTGGGATCGATACGCGAAGCTACGTCAACCATAGTCCGAGCCTCTTCAAAATGGCGCTGCCCTCGATAGAGATCAATCAGGTTTAAACATGGCTCTAAATCAAGAGGATCAAAATGGTGAGCTTGCTTGAAAGCTTTCTCGGCTTCGGTCTGATGACCGGCTCTGTAGTAGGCTATTCCTAACTGGTTGTAACCCGCAGCCAACTCAGGTAACAGTTCGATCACTCGACGTAAAGGGATGATTGCCGCATCGACTTGCCCCAAGGCTAACAAGGCACCTCCCAAAGCCGCGTGGCCGGCGGCTAAGTTCGGATATTGAGCAACGACCCAGGAAAACTCTTGAGCGGCTTCGGTCAAGTCGTTAGCCTTCAATGCAACTTGTCCTTTAGCCAGAATTTGATTACTCGCTTCATGCGCAATCGAAACATCGTTTGATGGATCGGTGCCATTGGGGTTGCCGTTAAGAGGTTGCCCTATGCCAAATAACTCATCAAGAATGTCATCGATGCCGGCAGTATTGGGGGCAAGTGCCTTTATGCGTACGAAGGCCATCTCTGCCACATCAAAAGCCCCTAGTTGAATGGCACATTCGCCCAACGATAGTAAAATTTCGGTGTCATCAGGATCAATGCGCAACCCTTGATTGATATATTCCGTAGCTTTGTCCAATTGATCTTGTTGCTGATAGAGATCGATCAAATTCTTAAGGAGACTCATATTTTGAGGTTCAACTTGGATTCCCTCTAGAAAAGCAGATTCTGCTTCGCCCATTCGTTCAGTCTGAAAGAAACTATACCCCAAACTGTTCCAGATGTTTGCTTGCGTTGGACCAAGTGGAGCATATTTAACTGCTTCTTTTAGTAGACTAATTGCCTGCGGCCAGTTTCCAGCCGTTTGGGCTGAAGTAATCATTTGATTGAGAATTTCGTCGTGAGCCATAGTATCTCCTACGGGTTTATTTTTGTTGGATAGCACTTGAGATGATGTTAAAGCTAAATGATGGCCGTTTTTCCTATCACTAGCCGAGACGGTGGACAGATGAGCGTGACGATGGGTCGAATCAACTGGTTGAAAATTGGTAAAGAAATCCTGTGTTGAGGAGGCAGGGAAGATTGTTGCCTTGACAACAAATTGGTCTATCACTGCTTCAAGTTTATGCCATGCTCGTTCGCGAGGGTACTCTTGAGCAGTTGAAAAGCCACCTTGGATTAATTTTTCTCTCAATTCCGGATCAGTAATCAGCCGTTCTATTGCTTTGGCAATCTCTGATGGTGATTTTATTGGAACTAACAAACAATTCTCTTCGTGGACGCAGTATTCCATGGCTCCTGATGTAGAGGTACAAATCACTACTGCACCAGCAGCCATTGCTTCCTTAGGCGGTAATGGACAAGAGTCATAATGAGAAGCATATAAAAGAATATGCGCCGTTCCATAAAGAAAAGTTTTGATTTCACTAGGAGGTGCAACATAAAATTCGCAAGGAAAATTCTTAAATATATCTGGAGGGCTACTCGACATGCGTATGGCAGTGAAATTCGTAAAACGTTCTGAAAGCAACTGTAGTGCTTCCTTAATATCGCTAATCCCTTTGAATGTCAGAGGTTCTACATCGCTACCATGAGCATCTGGCCCAACAATCAAAATGCGCCAACGCGATCCGGGCACGGCCCGTGGCAAAGAACGAAAGAGAGTTTGATCGATACAAGTGGGGATGATTGCATCCACTTTTCGACCATAATTTTTTTCGACGGTTCTAGCCAAGTTATGAGAGTTTGCCACAAAGTGAACATCCGGGAGAAAATACGAACTTTTGGACAATTCCTGCATTTGGCGGCGCAAGGATTCAACTTGAGGATTAGATGAAGGTGTGTCATCCGCAAAAATGTATTGATCACCTTGAGCAAAATAAAACTTCACGGGTGCATCGATGTCCAGTAATTCGGCAGTATTCATAAAGTAAGTACTAACAACAACATCGCTGGGCGGCACGTAGCGGGCCATATTTTGCCCCTTAGGGACTTTAATCACCTGAGCCTTTATATCAAACCATGTAGGGGTATCGGTATAAGTTACAATTGCAACGTCATGGCCACTTTCCGTCAAATAATTTGTGTATTGCAATAAGGTTTGATTACCACCAGTCACCCCTAAAATTGAGGTAATTAAATATGTAATACGATACTTTTTACTAGTCATAACGTCTCGTTTTAATAAATTCTGCGCTTGTATAACTTGTTTTGGGTCAAAGAGCGCTGGATGGTTAAGAATAATCTGGGCCATAAGTTCTTGGCCATTTTGATTGGCTTGCCCCAAAACACTCTCGTGTCCCTTACGATAAAAAAATAACGGTTCCGGGATAAGCTGGCCTTGCCAGCCTTTTTCTAGCACATTCAGCCAGAAATCCCAATCTTCATAACCACGCACATTGGTGGCATACCCATTTACTGAGTCAAATACCATTCTACGGTATAAAGCACAATAGGGGATATTGTTTGAGCGAATCTGTGCTTCAATGGTAAGCGGCCCAGACGACCAAATAGAGTTGATCGATCCAAAATGTTGAATATGAGTAAACGCTATCGAAATTTCTGGATTACTATCTAACACCGATACCGTCTTCTCCAAAAAGGTTGGTTCCAGTTTGTCGTCAGCATCCAGACATAGAATATACTGACCCACTGCTTGAGTGATACCCACATTTCGCGCAATCGCGGGTTGGCCAGAATTTGACTGCTGAATCAAGCGGATACGCTGTTTGGGGTTTCGAGCAATGAGTTGATTAGTGACCCGATGAGTATCGTCCGTACTTCCGTCATTAACGATGATAATCTCAAAGTTTTGGTAAGTTTGAGACAAAACGCTATCCACAGCCTCAGATAGATAGTGAGCGTAGTTATAGCAAGGTATGACGACCGACACTTTTGGGGATAGGGGTTTTGGCTGCTTATCTTTCGATGCAAACTGATCAAAATCTAATGTAGTCTCCAGCAGTTTATTCAACCATGGGCTGGACAAAACACCTTTTCTATAATGTAATAGCCATAAATTTTCCATCGCTTTAGAAATTTTACTCAGTGCATCCTGTTGTTGTATTAATACCGATGCCTGTAATAACGGATCAGTAAAAGCATTCAACTGATGTAGCAACTGATTGACTATCTCTTCAGAACTGGCCTGCTGCTGACGCCATTCAGCGACAACCTGAAGAGTAATGTCTTTGAAGTCGCTTATTTCGGGATGCTTTAAAAACAGAACAACGGCACCTAACCCTCGCGTAACATGCGTTTTACAAAATTCCTCGGGGGTAAGGCGATGGTCATGCCAGGCTATACAATGGGGTTGATAAAGCACCCGGTATCCCTGATGTTGTAAGCGATAACCCAGGTCCAGATCTTCTGCCGCCGGACCGTTAAAATCTTCATCAAACGAACCGACATCAATAACTGCTTGACGCGGCAAACTAAGATTGCAGGTATAGAAACGCGTGTAGTTATATAAGTTACCCGCTTCCATTCCGGCATAGCCAAACAGTAAGTTAGATTGTTCTAAAACATGGGTAAATAACGATTGGTTATGCTCAGGGAGAAGCTTAAACGTACCTAACACTGAGATTTTACATTGAACATTATTTTGGTGGGTTTGATAGTGAGCCAGCAGCAAATCTGGCGCGGCGATAGTGTCATCGTTCATGAATAAAAGATAGTCACCCTCAGCCTTTTTAATGCCGAGATTACGAGCCGCAGCCGGACCTTTATTGGATTGGGATAAGTAGTGTAGTTTGAATGAGGCTGTAAAATAGCTCACCATCTTAGCTGTGTCATCAGTTGAGCCATCATCACAGATGATTACTTCGTAAGTGTCTGGCCTTAGGCTCTGTTGAGTGAGCGCATCAAGGCATTTCTTTAGCGTGGTTGATCGATTGTAAGTAGGAATAATTACACTGATTTTAACGGTCTTTTCAGGCTTCTGTGTATTAAAATCGGCAAAGCTGTCAAAACCATACTGCTCCAGACCATCCAGTAAGCCTTGATTCCAGTAGTAATCATTTAAGAAAAACAAAACATCCTTAGTGGTTGAAAGCAATTGCTTTGTGTCTGCTCCCGCCTTGACAAGTTGGATAAGATCAATTTGTTCTAATTTTCGGACTTCTTGTTTGACCTGTTCTAGCTGCGTGTCAAGTGTCCTTAAATATTTATAAGCCTTAGCCCGAGAATATCTCCTCAAATCTTGCCAGTCAGATGTTGCCAGAACTTGTGGGTGTTTGTTGAAGAAATGAGCAAAATTAGCTGCTACCAGATGCTGCCGATGGCAGTATTTTTCTATTGACGCCATATCATGCAAGTGCGTAGTTTTTGCAGATGGGTGATATAACACTTTGTAACCGGTCTGTTCCAACCGATATCCCCACTCCGTATCTTCAACAGCGGCAAATTCATAAATCTGGTCAAAGCCACCAACTTCTTCATACGCCTCACGTGGAACACTCACATTGGCGGTCCAGAAACGCATATAGCCATATTTTTCGCCAGGCACCATATCGGCGTAGCCAAAAATTAACGTCGTTTGAGTAAATACCTGTAAAATTGGGCTACTTTGCAACCACTCTTGGGGAAAATCAAAACTACCAAGAACAGCCAGTTTTTGATTGAGTGATGCTCTATGAGCTGCCAGATGTTGCCCCAATAAATCAGGCGCGGCAATGGCATCGTCATTGAGGAACAAGAAATATCTACCACGGGCGATCCGCATAGCCGCGTTTCGGGCGGCTGCCGGGCCAGCATTTTGCTGGGTCAGATAATATAATTGATAAGATGATTGATATTGCTGGACAAACTGGTGGGTATCGTCGGTTGAGCCATCATCACAGACAATGACTTCATACTGTTGGGGTGGGATCGTCTGAGTTTGCAGCGCGTCAAGACATTTGGCGAGAATATCCGAACGGTTATGGGTAGGAATAATAATACTTAATTGAACAGTATCATCCTCTCTGTACTTTTGAAAGTCGGCAAAGCTATCACAGCCAATTTTCTCCAAACCTTCTAGCAAGCCAGCATGCCAGTGATAGTTATGTAACCAATTTAACGCTGAGGTGATCTTATGTACGATTTCATCTATTTTCGTCTGTCTAAACTGAACCAGATTAATGGTTTCCGCAGCTTTAGCTTGAGCAAGAATCGCGGATAGATATTCCTCCTGCTGCTTGAGGTATTGTCGCAAGTTGCTCTGTGAGAATGAACTTAAACCCTTCCATTTGTCGGTAACCAACGCTTCGATATGAGATTTAAAGAAAATAACAAAATTAGCCGCCACCCTCCGTTGTCGTCGACAAAATTCATCAATCGAGGACATATCGTGAAAATGCTGGGCGCTCGCCGCAGGATGATATAGTACTTGATAGCCAGCTTGTTCCAAGCGATAGCCCCACTCCGTATCTTCAACACCGTAGCGTTTGTAGATTTCATCAAACTCGCCGACATCCGATAGAACCTGACGGGGGACGCTAACATTGGCGGTCCAAAAATACATGTACCCATATTTTTGACCAGGCTTCATTTCCGGGTAGGCAAATATCAAATCAGTCTTGTCAAACACCTGCAAAACAGCATTTTTTTTGCGCCAATCAACCGGAAATCTAAAATCGCCCAAAACTGCTAGTTTTTCGCCGTAGTGTGCCTGGTGCGCTGCCAGATGTTGTTCCAGCATATCTGATGCGGCAATTGTATCGTCGTTGATGAACAGAAAATATTTACCTTTAGCGGCCCGCAAGGCGGTGTTCCTGGCTGCAGCCAGAGCCTTATTTGTTGAATGTTCATGGTAAGAGCCAGGTAGAGTTTTTAATGCAGTTTGCATTACCACGCCGGTATGATCGGTTGAACCATCATTAACACAAATAACCTCAAACTGACTTTTATCAAGTGTTTGATGTTGCAAGGCGTCTAGGCATAACTTAAGCGTTTCAGCCCGATTGTAGCTACATAACAGCACACTAATTTCTGGTTCATTGACTTGATCTACTAAATAAATCAAAGCGTTTTTTATCCGGATCGCCGCATTTCCATCTAATTTATGTACCGTAAGATCAACAAATTTCTCAAAGAAAGCATCGGATAATCCTATATTTTTTGGGAATTCGTGCTTCATGTAGTCGTGTAAGAATTGTTTCTCATCGTGATAAAGAAACGGATAATCTTCGAAATCTGGTGGAGTTCTAATATTTACCAAATAGTTCATCAAAATGGTTGGAACTCTACATAAAATTGCTTCTACAGCAACTGTTGAGTTAATTGTTACTAACACATCCATCTGTTTTAACAGCGAAATCGAGTCCCCTGAGGTAATAAGAGTTATCTTATGAATTTGTTCTTCTAGTAGAGGTTTATAATATGCCTCATCTTGTTGAGGATGTAACTTAAAGTAGATATGTACATCTTCTTTGTTTGCCAAAAGACTTAACAACCGTTTGTACATTAACTTTTCATCGCTAATCGACATATGCCCATATTTGGCAAAACATTGACCAGCGACCAAAATTTTTATCTTTGTGTTTAACACTTCAGAATCAAGAGGTAATTCTGTGGATCTATCATTTACCAAGTCATATCTTGGATTACCTGTTATCACGACCTTACTTGAAACCCCTAAATCCATTAATCTTTTGGAAATACCAGCCCCCCAGGTACAAACAAGGTCACAACCTTGAGTACCCTGAGCAGCGTGTTCCTTAATGTCAGCTTTACTGCTGGTCCAGTACAAACCATCTTGTACCAAAACTGTACTAACTTGGTGAGATTTAGCTAAAGACAAGAAACTGCTTTCTAGAACACCTATATCGTTACCAACCACTATACATCGTGGCAATTGTGCCAAAAAACTGGCTTCAATAGCTCGATTAGCACTCATTTCCAATATTTGTCTCTGCTGTAAGTTCATTGCAAACCAATTATTATTGCTATTGGAACTTGGCAGTTCAGCCCATGGAAAATCCATATTTTGTAGTTTCTGACTTGCACCTTGGGCATAATACTGGTCAAGTGATATAAAAGACGGCTCCCGGCCTGCCTTACGTAACTCTTGTGCTATAGGTTGAAAAATAAGAACTTGATTACTATTAGAACAAACAAATAAAAAATCTTTAGATATCTGTAGCTGTTCCAGTGGGGTAAGTATCAATGTATAGGCAACACCGTGGCCATACGAACTACTACTTGGCAATCCCTTATACTTTCTGCGGATAAAGAAACCGGCTTGAAGGACTAACTCATCTAAGAGACTCTCTTTAAGATGGATAGGGTGCATTTCATCTGCCGAATCATGTAAGTCTACAGATAGCAACATTTGACCATCCGGCTTTAGATATTTCCTGGCATTGCGTAATATGGCTAAAGGGTCAAAGGTATGATCAAGTACATTAATGCAGATAATCAGATCCGCAGTTCCTTCTACTTCGTCAACAAACTGTTCAGCCGGGATAGAACAAAGCCTCCAAGCATCTCTAAGATCAGACCACTCGATCTGAGTCAAAAAACGATCTGCCAGTGGCTCAATTGCCACTATTCTTGCACCTTGAAAAAATTTACTTCGCAAACGAGAACCAGCACCTAGATCTACTACTAAATTATTATGAAACCTTTCCGAATTAAAATGAAAATACTCAAAAAGTTTCTTAGTGTCCTCAATAAACTTATCACTCTGACGCCACTCATTTGTCAAATGAAATTCAAACTCTTTATTTTGAGCCTGTTTTAACCAAAGTTCTTCTTGTGTTGAGTTTTGGCTTTGCCCTTTATTTGCCATCTAAACCTCTTTTAGTTCAGTAAGACATACTATACTGGTCTGCATAACACCCCGCATTCTATATATTCTATTAAATAACTAGTCGAGGCCGAGTGTTCGGCAACATCTATATCTATCAGACAGGGTTTGATTTGATCATTATCAGAACTTATGCAAGATCAATTTATTTTGCTTTTCTTAGTTTGCAGTCTTGACATTGGATATGTTACGAAATCAACCTCTGAAGATTCTAAAGAGTTCATAAAAGCGGACATACTCATAAAGCAATTGTACAATGTGACCATGTCAAGTTAGTATTATCATTTCCCTAATAGTTAAGATGTTTGCCACATTTTAACGGCGTCATCAACTCTATCCATCTTCATTAGAGTTACTGCCCATAATCGGCGTACTTGCGTATTAGTTGGGTGCAATCTCACGCCCTCAGCAAAATGCTCAGCCGCTTCAAAAAATCGGTTATTTTTATAGTTTATTAACCCTTGTTGAACTTGATAGCGACTTTCTACATTTGATAAAAAAGAAAGGACAGATGAATAGTCATTTTGGATAGTTGGCTCTCGGCTAGTTTGACTTGGGTCGGTAGAAAATATAGCAAAAACGACCTCATTTCCTGCCAAGCAATAAAACCCATGTAACTGGAGTAAGTTTGTAAGAGTAAGTAATGTAAAATGGTATGTGTGTGCGTTTTGGAGTAGTAATAAAAAATCACCCTCATAAACATTTTCAATGTTTTTAACACCAGGTAATTCGATAAATAATAGTCCGTCTTTGGCTAAGGCTCTCTTAATTGTTCTTAGTTCTGCGTGCAAATCGAGAATATGTTCAAAGACATGAGAATAAATTATAATATCCGGAGAGCGATGTAAGACTAAATCATCTAGTGTACCAGCAACCAAATCTAGACCATAGTTAGTACGACCAAAGTCTAAATATTCAGTACCTGGGTCGAACCCTTTAACTTGGCATCCCTGTTCTCGAAACGCTTGCAACACACCACCACATCCACAACCTACCTCTAAAACAAAATATTCATTAACTGGACGAGAAAACCAGGGTTGGAGATAGTTATATATATTTCGTCCACGCAAATATGCATCATAAAAGATTTGATTGGTAGGTCTGTCTTCACCTTGATACAATTTACGGTACTCAATTTGATAAAATTCATCATATGCAGCTTGAGTCATCCTAGGATTAGTCTGAATTAACCCACATACCTGGCAAATCTTAACAGACATCCATAATCCATAACGATCTTTCTCAGATAAAAGATCAAAATCACGCTGTCCACAAACACAACACCTTACTGACTCGAAAGCATAATATCCACTTGCCACTTTATCATCAACTTGCTGTTTCATCTCAAGTTGAAGTTTATTCAGTAGTTTATGAGGGTTAGTATCGTAAACATATCTTGAGGATAGTAACTCCACTCTGTACTCCGTTTAATGGTTTAATATGAATAAAACATATCTATAAAACGCGATAACTAATTAGTCGATTGATTGCTTCAACAAAACCAGCACCATTCTGCAAATGACCGCTCCAGATTTCAGGCACCCATGTAAAGTCGGCTTCACTTAATAATTCTAAAATGGTATCCCAAGCTATCACTCCCTCACCAATCTGAAGCCCTTCACTATCTATTCCTCTAGCATCGGCTATATGTAGATGTCTGATGTAAGGGAGACAGTGCTGCACGTATTTATGTAGACTTTTATCATAAGCATTGCAGAAAAGCTGAGCATGCGAGAGGTCAAGTGTCATTCCAATACTAAGCTCCTGGCAAAACTCTGTCATTTCTTCTGGTCGTATAAAAACATTTTGAAACCATTGTCCTCCAAGATACCAAGGTCGTGGTGGTAAGTTTTCAGGGAGTAGCAAACACCCCTTTGAGTCTAGGCGTTTGAAGGCCTTTATGGCTTGCTGCAGCAATCGTTCGCGATAAAGGATTGGTTCATCCATACTCATTCCGCCTACGTGTATGACCACCCCAACAGTTCCTCCAGAGAAGTACTGCTGCAAATCTGCAGCCCTATTGATGGTCTGTTGTAAAAGAAAAATATCTTGCTCCCATTTGGTTTCATCCATAGAACACAAATCGATCAATCGTCCCTTAGTAAATTCTGGTGCATGGATAAAGAGCTGCTGTTTGAAGGGCTTTAAAGGAGGCGCAAAGGGGTGGTTAATGTCAGCTTCGCTAAAATGTAATTCTACTAAGTGCGGCTTCTTGGCTAAAATATCTACCAAATCATGGAATCGTGCCTTTAAGCCCCAAGGATGCCGTAACCCATTGGCCTGAATCGTAGTTCCTACTTCGGCAGACAAATCACCTTTGGTAAAATATTCATCGGCTTTTATTTCGCGTGCCAGTTTAGCGCCTAGTAGTTCATCTAGCCGCTGTGGTGATAAACCCTTACCTGGCCCCTTGACTTTAACCATTTCGCGAGTCACAATAGTACCAGCCGGTAAGTTATGCGTTGCTACCAAACTTTTGCGTAATACCTGTCGATTCAACATTTCCATAGTCGAAAGCTCCTTATCATACTTACCGAGCGATATCTCTACATTTCTCAGGTCACGAATAAGTTTTTGAATGCCGTTTGGCTCCAAACTGGCTGGATGGTCTGGCCCTGGTGAAGTACGATCTAAAGTAATATGTTTTTCGATAATACATGCCCCCATAGTTAACGCTGCCACCGACACAGCAATACCCCGTTCATGCCCACTATAGCCTACTGGAACACCAAAACGCTTGAGAGTTTCGATAAAGCGAAGATTAAGATTCTCAAAAGGGGCAGGATAAGTACTGACACAATGAAGTAACGCAAAAGAGGCTCGACGCTTCTCTAAAAAGGTAACTGTTCGTTCAATCTCTCGCAAGGTAGCCATGCCAGTGGATAAAAGCAACGGTTTGCCAGTTTCAACTAGCTTTTCGAGCAAAGGCATATTAACTAAGTCGGCTGAGGCCACTTTATAGGCTTCCAAGCCTATATCCTCTAAAAACAATAAACTATGCTCATCCCACGGGGTACACATAAAGCGGATACCCCGTCGATCGCAATGAGCTTTTATTTGCCTAAAGTCAACATAACTTAACTCAGTCTGTTTCAGAATTGGAAGCAAGTATTGAAAAGACCATTCGGCCGAGTTTGGATTATTGAGAAGCTCTAGCGGATACAAGCTCTTTAGATTACGTTTTTGAAATTTGACTGCATCCGCATTTGCCTCAACAGCAACGTCAACCAACTTTAAGGCTGTATCCAGGCTACCGTTGTGGTTAACACCAGCTTCGGCAATGATAAAACAGGGTTGATTATCCCCTACCAAACGGTCTCCAATATAAAAATAATTTGCATCGGCTTTCATAGAATTATCCTAAATCTGTTTGTTATGTAGACTTAGATTTTGACTTTATATTCATAGAAACAGGTCTATCTGTGGCAAAATGATTATAGGAGTGAGAGAGTTTCCACTCACACCAAGAAAAATCTTCTAAAGTATCAATATCAATTGAGCTCACAATATCCATTGGGTATAGAACTATTAGCCCACCTAAACGATTATTTAATTCATAAAGCACCCAAGGTTTCAAAATATAAATTGAACCGTTTTCTCTATATTCAGGTTGCCGATCTTGCCGTCGGGGTCGACAGCGGTAGTCATAGTTAAGCGACTTGGCCTGCCCCTCTGAGAAGACCCACAAAAAATCATGCGATGGGACAACAGACACTAAGGAATCGGCGTTCTGCTCACTTAGAGTTTGTATCGCATTATCAATATCAACTGGCCGACGTAATGGTGATGTGCATTGCAAAAATACCAACAAATCAGGTTGATAAGACTCAGTATCGGCCATTAAACAAAGAGCATGAAGCAGTGCCGATTCCGATGTTGCCGTGTCACCACTAATATCTACTGGGCGCCATATAATTTCCGCTCCATAAGACTCCGATACTGCCGCAATTTCCGGGTCATCGGTCGAAACTATTACTCGATTAACAAGTCGAGCTTGGCAAGCTTGCTCTATGGTATGTGCTATCAATGGTTTACCAGCAAGTGGGTATAAGTTTTTCCGAGGAACTCCTTTAGAACCTCCTCGAGCCGGAATAAGTGCTAATGTTTTCATCGAATCAAATGTAAAAATATTTATAACTTATCGTCATGGCCTTACTTGAAAAGTCATGAATAATATTAGAATAATCATGCATATCATCCCCAACGGAATTACTTAAATAAATATGAATTAGGTTTTTACACTTTTTTAGCCACCCGGTAGCCAAATTTTGTTACAAACCTTTCGAATATTTATTTACATTAAACGTAAAATAAAGGTACCACACTTTCCTCCTACATTTCAGTAAACTTCACATAAACGCCTCGTAAAACCCAGGTAAAATAAAACAGCGTCTCCTGCATAGGAGACGCTGTAAAGTGAACCACTCGGTTGCTTCACAGTAGATCTTCTTTTTTAACAATTTCAATAACCCCAAAGCATTAAAAGAACTGCTACCAGCAAGAGACTGATCAAGCGTGGGATATTGAACTAAATCCCATACAAATAACAACTTGAATTGGTCACAAATCGTAGACGGCTTCACCGCAAACAATAATGGGCTAAGTTTTCCAGGGCTTATGAAGACTCCCGCAGAGCTAAAGCTAAACGAACTACACCAAACTCGGTCTCTAAAGGCACAATTAGGCGATCAATATCAAATGTCGAGATACGAGATCCCTGACCAACCATCATAGTAGGAACGGAGATGTCAGTATCATAACCAGCCTCTGCCAATTTAGTGGCGGCTCGACCTGAAATAACATTACCTAATTCGCCGATCCCACTCTGTGCTAATTCACTAAACTCAGTTACCTCTTCGCCTAACATATGAGAAACGATGGCTATGGCAGTATCAAACTGCAAGCTAATAATAACCACTCCCCAAATATCGCCGATCAAACTAATCAATACAGTTATATCTTGACTGATATAGTCGGATTTATCTAAATGAAGCGCACCACGTTTTGCTTTAACTCCCAATTCAGTGTTTAAAACTTCACCAGCAGCTATGATAAAAGGATTAAAAAGTTCAACTCGCATTAAGCACCTCCTATTGGCAAAGGATGTGAAACTGTACCGTTTATAGACTCTCTTAGAGCTAAATGAATTTGTATTGTGCCTAATTCTGTTTCTAACGGCACTTGCAATCGCTCAAAATCAAGTGTAGAGATAAGTGTACCTTTCCCTACAATCATTGTTGGGGGAGAAATATTAGACTCAAAGCCAGCTTCTGCCAGGCGCTGACCCGCCTGTCCCGTAATGACATTACCCATTTCACTAATGCCACTTTGTGCCAGATCATCAAACTCCGCAAAAGATTGTCCTAAAATCTTAGCAACAATTTGAAGCGCTGTTGCTTCACTTAGGCCATAAAGAACCACACCTTTAACTTGCCCTACCATGCTAATAAGTACTGTTACTTCGCTGGCGGTAGCCGCGGAACGCTGCAAAGATAACTGACCTCGTTTGGCTGTAACACCAACTTCAGCATCTAATACCGCAAAAGCAGCTTCTATAAAGGGATTGAGAAACTGTACATTCATAATAAGTTAATTTCCTATTCTAATTAGGTCGGCGGTAAAAGGAGACACCTACAGTTTCAAAACCTATCTCTGATGCCTTATTCACAATTTCGGTGCCGCCTACAAAAAGCACTCCTCCAGGACGAAGTGCTTTATAAAAACGATTATATAGTTGTTCCTTAACTAAAGCGGTAAAATAGATTACTACGTTACGACAAATAATTAAATCAAAATTACTTTCAAATGGATCTGCCAAAAGGTTGTGTTGCTTAAAAGTAACAAGTTGTCGTAACCTCTCATGAGCCAAGTACTTGTTATTTTCAACCTTAAAGTAACGCTGGTGTAAGTTGATTGGAACATTAGCCACATCAGTTGCCGTATAAGGTCCACCAGATTTGGCTTTGGCAAGGGCGGAACGATCAAGGTCAGAAGCCAAAATGTAGTGTCGGCGCTGAGAACCTGTTGTCTCTGTTAACATTATAGCCAAAGAGTACGGCTCTTGACCTTGAGAACAACCTGCACTCCATACACGTAAATTAGAGCTTTCTTTTTGTAAATTAGGTAAAATTGTCTTCTTCAAAACCTCATACTTTTGTGGATCGCGAAAGAATGAAGAAACGTTAATGGTTAGAAAATCTCTCAATTTGCTTAGCTCTGTTGGATCGCTACGAGTCGATGAAAAAAGATTGCTCCAGTCTGGTTGCCCTGACCGCAATAAAAAGGAGTTCAAGCGTCGCTGCATTTGCTCACTTTTGTAGTTATTTAGATCAATACCTGTCAAGCTCAGGATTTCACGTTTTATAAAATCATATTCTAATTGTTGCATTATTAACCAACTCCACCAAGGTTGAGGTTATTTTAGGTAGGGGTACTACATGATCAGCTAAACCAGCTTCTACTACACTACGTGGCATACCATAAACTACACTGGTCGACTCGTCTTCTACAACAACTTGCCCACCAACCGACTTAACACAAGCTGCTCCCGCTGTGCCATCACATCCCATACCCGTTAGGATTACGCTGATTACTGCTGACTTATAATGTTCCACTGCAGACTCCAAAGTTACATCTACAGCAGGGCGGACGTGATGCCGTCGTGGACTCTGTTCTAAAACTACCCGCTTGTCCTTTACAAAACGCAGATGATAATCGCCGGGCGCTAATAAAGCTAACCCTTGTGCTAACCGATCACCATCGGCAGCTTCTTGCACATTAAAGGACGAGGACTCATTGAGTCGTCGGGCTAATGAACTTGTAAAACCAGAGGGCATATGTTGCACAATGGCTATAGCTGCCGGTAAATCTGCAGGTATTTCAGTTAAAACTTGTTGCAGCGCCTGCGGCCCACCTGTAGACGATCCAATCACAATTACTGGATCGCCTAGATGAAAGGGCTGAATTTTAGATTTTGGATTTTGGGTAGCAGGCTTTAAATCCTGCTCAGTTGTCCGCACTTTCCAGTCTGAAATTCGAACTTGAGCGGCCGTTTTTATTTTTGTGGCGAGTTCTTCTATAACAGTACGAATATCTGTACTAGCTGTTGGTTTTGTGACAAAATCAACAGCACCTCGCATTAATGCTTGAATAGTTGTTCGAGAACCTTGTCTGGTTAGAGAACTCAACATTATCACCGATGTAGGGCAATCGCTCATAATACTCTTTAGAGCCGTTAACCCGTCCATATTAGGCATTTCCACATCCAGTGTAACGACATCTGGCTTAAGAGTTGGTATTTTTGCTAGCGCTTCAATTCCGTTCTGAGCACTACCAACCACATTAATACCAGGAATGGCTTCTAGATGTTTCGCTATAGTGTAACGTATGAAAGGTGAGTCATCTACAACCAAGACTCGAATGGAAGAAACCATATTTGTTATCCTAGTGCTTTTTGCAAGGCTCTTAAAACTCTATCAGGGTCAAAAGGCTTAACCACATAATCTTTGGCACCGGCCTGCACAGCTTGTAACACCATCGACTCCTGGCCCAGGGCCGTTAACATCACTACCTTGGCTTGATTATCGTAACCACGAATTTCAGCCAGGGCTTCCAGGCCATCCTTTTCAGGCATGGTCACGTCCATTAAAACTGCATCAGGCTTGATTGAACGATAGGTTTGGACAGCTTGTTCGCCATTTTCTGCTTCAACCACTTCGTACCCATGTCCAGTCAGCAATTTTGAAAGGCGAACTCGCATAAATTGAGCATCATCAACAATCATTATTTTATACATAGTTTTTCACCTGTTTTAGTTAAGAGTTATACTATTTTTATATTGAGTTTACTCAAGGCCTAATCTAATCTTTTTTCGCCTTGACCTAATGACTTTACCGTAACATGCCCAGTGTCAATATGGAGCTTAACTGTCCGGCCTGCATTTCCACCAGTATCTTGATTTCTAATATTAAGCCGAGCTATCTTAAGGGCGTTATGTGCTGCTTCAACATTACGTTGGCCGATTTTTAACATATCGCTAAAATTAGGAGCACTTATCAATTGTGCGCCACCACATAAGTAAACCACAAGCCTATTGCGTTCTCCCCTTCTTTGCACCATTGATTTGAGTAATAATGGGAAACCAGAGTCTACAAATTTGGCCGGCACATTGTTACCATTTTGTTGACTATTGGCGTGAGGTAACAAAGCATGCAACATGCCCCCGACTTTCGTTACAGGATCGTACAGACAAATCGCAACACAAGAACCAAGTCCATAAGCTACGAGTACATCGTCGGGTGTATTACTTACAATCATCTCTCCAATAGAAATTGCTCGAAAATTCTCTGCCACTACACTCTCTTTTCTCTAGTAATCTTTTGAATACGGTAGCACCCAAAAATTTGCTAAAACAACACGACTGGGATCACTAATTGCCGCTTCCATTATCAACAGACTGTCACTTTGAGAAGCTACAGGTGTAACAACTACGTTCATAATAGCACCAAGCATATCCATCAAAACCGCTGACGGGGAAGGGCGAGATGCTGACCCGGTTAAAGCAAATACTTTATCCACAAAAAAAGATGTCATTATGTTACAAGCTTCAGCCAAAGCCGAACATTCTAAGTCTTCCAACTGGGTAGTTGTACCGGCTGGTAAGTCTAAAATCATATCTACAAGATATAAAGCTTCAGAATGGGTCATCATTAGTATAACCTGACCAGACCAATCGCCCTCTATCAGCATATATATGCCTACCATCTCGGTTTCCGGGCTGCCAACATAATTTACTACTTGGCTAATAGGAACCCTTTTTACTTTGGGGACATCAATATTAATGGGACGTCCAACCATTTGAGATAAGCCTTCGCCCGAATTTTGAAGAGCTGTTTGAAGTACTTCGGCTAACGACTCCTCATTTTCTAGTTGGTCCCACAATGAAATTTGGTTACTAAAGGGAGTGGCCATTTTTTAGTCCTTCTTTCACATGTCGTAGACGTAATTCAGCGTTTATTAAACCGGGAATATCGATTATGAGTGCAACACGACCATCACCTAGAATGGTACACCCTGATATACCTGGCACTTCACCAGCAATTGAATTGAGTGATTTGACGACAATACCTTGTTTTCCAATAATCCTATCCACGATTAAACCACATCGTTGTTTCCCCCAAGTAACAGTTACAATAGCTTGTTTGCCACCAACGGTTTTGGGCATATCACCTAATCGGGGGTCGGCGAAAGATTGGCGTAAATTTATTAATGGTAGCACTGCTCCTCGCCATCGGATGGCTGGCATCCCACTAATTGTGTCCGTTTTTGTATCGGATAAATAAAGCACATCATTTATACCTGTAATAGGAATTGCATAGACGGTATTCCACAACTCAACGAGCATGGTCTCAATAATCGCCAGAGTCAATGGTAATGTGACACGAAATACTGTACCTTGGCCCAGCACACTCTCTACAAATACTGAGCCGCCTAGCCGTTCAACGTTTGTGCGTACGACATCCATTCCTACACCGCGACCAGAGACTTCCGTGAGTTTTTCGGCGGTGGACAAGTTTGGTTGAAAGATTAAATCGATGACCTCTTCATCACTCAATTGAGCTGCACGTTCTGGCGTCATTAACTTCCGTTTAACTGCAGATTGACGAACCCGATCTGGATCAATTCCTTTACCGTCATCTTGTACAGTAATGACTACACGGCCTTCAACATGAGCAGCAGTTAATTTTACTGTGCCGGTCTCTGATTTGTTGGCAGACCGACGTTGCTCTGGAGTTTCTAGGCCATGGTCTACAGCATTACGCAGCAGGTGAATGAGAGGGTCACCAATAACTTCAATAACTGACCGATCAAGCTCCGTAGCAGCACCTTCAATAATCAAGTCAACCTGTTTTTCAGATGTTCGAGCTACGTCGCGTACAAGGCGAGGAAGTTTGTCAAATAGATGGCTAATGGGTAACATTCTGGCTCGCATCACTTCCTCTTGAAGTTGGTCGATTAGACGCCCCATATGCGTTGAGCTTTCGCTTAACTCGCCAACCGTTTCATCCTTACCGTATTGGGAACGTAATATTTCTTCGACTTGTTTTAGACGATTTCGGTTCGTTACTAACTCACCTACAAGATTTATTAAAGCATCGAGTCGTTCTACACTAATACGCACAGTCTTACTTGTGCTATTTACGGACACAGGCGCATTGCCGTTTTTGGGTGCAGTAGCCGGTGGGGATGGCGGTGGGGCTTCCGCTGGTTGCTCAACTTTAAATGGTCGAACTTGAAAATCTGATAAATCAGCGACATCAGCCAAAAGTTCTTTTACTGCCTTACCCTCAAGCTTAGTCGCAAGGATAATTTCCAAACGGTTGTTATGTTTTCCAGCCGATAAATCTTCCATTGTTGGACGTTGGCGGACAATTTGACCAGCATCCAGCAAGGCCATAGCTGCTTGCATCAAACGTGCAGCCGGGGCAAAGGTTTTTGCGTCGGTAGAAATTTCGACATTGAAAACCGATTGCTCATCCTCCTGGAGTTTTTTAATTTGAGATATTTGCTCAGGAGTCAGCGTGTTCTCTGATGAAACCTCACTTTTAGGAGAAGACGCTTTGTGACTATTTTGATCAATAAGCGTGTGTAATCGAGACAGAACAGCCGTAATGTCAATATCACTTGCCTGCTGGTTGATAATCTCGTCCCGCAGGATCTTCAGAATGTCAACTACGTCAAATAACTCATCAACAATTTTTTGCGTAGGCGTGAGTTGGTTATTACGCATGGCGTCAAAAAGACTTTCCATAGCGTGGGTTAGATCAGCCATACGTTGGTGCCCTACTGTACCAGCTAGAGCCTTAATAGTGTGGGCAGCCCTAAAAATAAGATTTAGAGTTTCCGGGCTTGAAGCTTGCTCTTCTAGTTGCAACAAGCTACTTTCGATGACTTGTAAGTATTCATTGACCTCGTCAATAAATAATTCCAGTTCATCAGCTTCAATATTAAAAGTTAATTTATTTTCCATATCAATCGCTTTCACGAGTTACACCGGTTAGGTATGAACCAGTTATGGTATATTTATCGTCGTTGCGAACCCCCTACTTGAGTTATTAAGTGTAAAGGTTGCATAAACATATTTGATTGGGCAGTCTGACAAGTTAGGTTCAACTGATGCTGCCCTATCTTCGTTACAAAGATAGCTATTGACTGTACCGAATGTTAGTCCAAATTTTGTAGAGCCAACATACTATTATGCTAAAAATAGTTATGTTTTACTATGGACATTTAAAGTGAAATAGGTATAATCGTATCATGCAAAACGGAGGTAAAAATAGGCTTCAAATAGGCTTCCAAAAAAAGTCCCCAGGCGACCGCTTGGGGACTTTGTCTTTTGTGGCTGTTTGTCTAATAAACTAGCTTTACTAAGGAGTATGTCATGACAAAATATATCTTTTGTACGGGTGGGGTTGTCTCTTCGCTGGGGAAGGGAGTGGCTGCTGCTTCAATTGGGCGTATTTTGAAAAGCCGGGGATTATCGGTTACGGTACAGAAATTAGATCCGTATCTCAATGTCGATCCGGGTACGATGAGCCCGTATGAGCACGGCGAGGTATTTGTGCTGGAAGACGGGGCTGAAACGGATTTGGATTTAGGGGCTTACGAGCGCTTTATCGATGAGAATTTGACCAAAGCCAGCAATTTAACCAGTGGTCAGGTGTATCAGGAAGTGATTAATCGAGAGCGACGGGGCGATTATCTGGGTAAAACGATACAAGTTATTCCGCACGTAACTAATCTCATCAAGGCCAGTATGACCAAGGTTGCCCGCCAGAGCCAGGCCGATATTGTGATTGTAGAAGTAGGCGGTACGGTGGGCGATATTGAGAGCTTGCCTTTTTTGGAGGCTTTACGCCAGATGCGTAAAGATGCCGGCCGGGAGAATACATTTTATATTCATGTAACGCTGCTACCCCATCTGCAATCGACCAACGAATTAAAAACGAAGCCGACTCAACACAGCGTGCGTGAACTGCGTGGAATTGGTATTCAGCCGGATATGATTATGTGTCGGGCGGATATGCCAGTTGGCAATGATTTGCGGGAAAAAATCGCTCTGTTTTGCGACGTCGATCGTGAAGCGGTTATTCCGTTGACAACAGCAGATACGATTTATGAAGTTCCTTTAACTTTAGAAGAAGAAGGTGTAGCCGATTTTATCTGTCGACGCTTGAATATTGAGTGCCGATCTGCCGATTTAACGGAGTGGCGACAGATGGTTGACCATATTAAGAAGCCAAAACCCCGGCGCGTGACTATTGGCGTCGTGGGTAAATATGTTGATTTGGAAGATGCTTATATTAGCGTCTATGAAGCGCTGCATCATGCGGCTAATCATCATGATTGTGAACTCGATATCGAGTGGATTCCTTCAGAGGATTTAGAACGGCTGCGACAGATACAGCAATTAGAAAAAGTTAATGGCATTATTGTGCCCGGCGGCTTTGGAGAGCGCGGCATCGAGGGAAAAATAGTAGCCGCTAAATTTGCCCGGACGCGGCAGGTACCCTACTTAGGTCTGTGCTTGGGGATGCAGGTGATGGTTATCGAATTGGCCCGCGATGTTTTTGAGAGTAACGCACCGAATTCGACAGAATTTAATCCCACCACCGCTTATCCCGTTATCGATCTGATGCCTGACCAGCGCGATATTGCCAGTCTAGGGGGTACGATGCGCTTAGGAAGCTACCCTTGCCATTTAGCGGATAACTCAATTGCCGCCCAAGCCTATGAAAGCCAGGTTGTTCATGAACGCCATCGGCACCGCTTTGAGTTTAAAAACGAGTTCCGCCAAGTGTTAGGCGAGGCCGGATTGGTTTTTTCGGGCTTATCGCCGGATGGACGCTTGGTAGAAATTGTTGAACTGAGCAATCATCCGTTTATGCTTGGCAGCCAGTTTCACCCCGAATTCAAGAGCCGACCTACGCGTCCTCATCCTCTGTTTGCCACCTTTGTAAAGGCTGCTTGTGACTATACCAACCCGTCTACCAGCGAAAATTCCGTTGTGATTGAAACAAACCACCATTAGACCATCAGATTTGTCATTTTGACCTTAAAAGGATTTACTTTTTACATAATATAGGGTAAACTATTTACCATAATGTTTGTATTTATACGTAAACTGCGCGGCCATGACCATCCAAGAAGCTATCGAACGCTATATAAAACAAGTAAAACGCAGTAAAAGTTCTAACACGACCGTAGCCTATCAGCAAGGGTTAAAGGCATTTGCCGAATGTATGGCGGAGAGCGACGAGGCTATCGATTTTGATCAGGCTGACATCGAAACCTTGTCTCCCCTTTGGATCGAAACGTTTCTCAACCAGTTGCAGAAGCAGTCGGTTGCGACAGAACATTTATATACAACGGCTGCTGCCGGATTTTATCGCTATGTGGCGGCTCAGGAATGGGCGACGCTTAATCTTTCTACACTTGATTTTGAACTGGGCCAACGACGTACGCAGGGTAAGCGTCTGCATATCTTTCCAGAAGAGAAACTAGAGACCTTACTAAAATATATGGAAGAGGCTGTTACGCATCTGCCTAAATCGCTGACTCAAAAACTAACGCTTTATCGCGATACGGCGCTGCTCATTACTTTGGCTGATACAGGCCTACGCGTCTCTGAAGCGTGTGGGTTACAGAAGGGTGATCTTGATTGGGATCATCGTCGTGCAGTTATCATCGGCAAAGGTGATAAACAGGCGATTGTACGCTTTTCACAGCGATCGCTTCGTTATATCAGCAACTATCTCAGTTTACGCTCCGAACTCGACCAACAGCAGGGTCGGCAAAATGTTTTGCCTATCTTTGCACGCCATGACAAGCGTGCCAGTAAGAAAGTACTGCCGATTTCAACCAGAACGGCAGAAAATATTGTTAGCGACTATGTAGTCAAGTTTTTGGGAGAAGAGGCGCGCGGAACCATCACGCCCCACACGTTCCGTCATTTTTTTGTAACCCGCGTGGCTCGACAACATGATATTTTGGTAGCTCAGAATTTGGCTCGACACGAAAGTATCAACACAACGTCTGGCTATACCCATTTGACCGAAACCGAAATTGACCAGGCTTATGCCGCTGTATTTGGTCAAGATCGGTCCGATCAAGATGATGATGCCTAATGTGCAATCGACCAATCTTTGACGGGAGAAAAACATGAGACAAAACTTTAAATTCATCGTGCCACTTATGCTGGTGGTGTTGCTCCTCATTTCGGCCTGTGAACTGCAACGGTCTGAGGAGGGAGACATTGCGATTGAACCGCCTGATGTGGGAGGTGAAACCGCTGTGCCCCCAACGGAACAGCCGGCGCTTCCACCAACTGAGCCGGCGGAGCAGCCTGCGGTACAACCTACTGAAGAAACTGCGGACACTAGCGGCAGCACCGGCGAAAATGAAATTGATCCAGAGGTTGTCCAGGCTCCGGAAACACCAAACGAGGGAGCAGTTGAACCTGGTACGGTTTTAGTGAAATTAAATGAAGAAGCCTCCATTCAGGCCCGTAGTGTGGAATTGGACAACAACAATGTGGTCGTTTCCGGTGTCGGCACCTTGGATCAAAAACTCCAAGAGATTGGAGCCAGTGGATTACAGCCCCTTATCGAGGAAGTGGCCGAGGGAACGGGTGATGATTTGGAAACGTTCACCATCCAGGCGGAAGAAGTAAGCCAGCTCTACAAGGTCAACTTCTCGCCCGACCAAGACCCCTTTGAAGTTTCGGTTAGCCTGAGCGAAGATCCCAGTGTTGAGTATGCTGAACCAAACTTTATCGCCGGGATTACGGGTCGGCCGGTGGCTTTGCCCACAACCCTTGAACCAAATGACCCCCTGTATAGCAAACATCAATGGAACCTACAGGCCATCCAAATGCCCGCAGCCTGGGATGTTACGACCGGCGATGATGTTATTGTAGCTATCATTGATACCGGCGTGGCGTTTAACGCCTCTGATCTGGCCGGTACGGATCACATGACCGGCTACGATTTTGTCAATGCGGATGCTGACCCGACCGATGACAATGGACACGGAACGCACGTGGCCGGCACGGTGGCGCAAACCACCAACAACGGCATCGGCGTGGCCGGAGTGGCCTTCAATGCCACCATTCTTCCCGTTAAAGCCTTGGGAGCCAGTGGTAACGGTAGTTATGCAAATATTATTCAGGCGATTATCTATGCCGTCGATCAAGGTGCCGATGTCATTAACATGAGTTTGGCCGGACGCACAGGAACGCAAGCGCTCCAAGATGCAGTGAAGTACGCCTATGATCGAGGTGTTGTGGTTGTAGCTGCCACCGGCAACGACGGTCAATCAAACGTCTACTATCCGGCCGGCTATGACGAGTATGTGATCGCCGTTGGAGCGGTACGTGTTGATAATACGCTAACCAGCTATAGTAACCACGGAACAGCTCTGGATTTAGTGGCTCCCGGCGGTGATGTTGGGGTTGATCAAAACAATGATGGTTATGGCGACGGCGTTTTACAGCAAACGTTCAAATCATCCGGCGATGGCTTTAGCTATCGTTTCTTTGAAGGTACGTCGATGGCTTCTCCTCACGTAGCCGGTTTGGCCGCGCTTCTGGTTTCGCAAGAGCGCAATGCAACGCCGGATCAAATAGAGAACTACATGGCTAGCTCCGCTCGTAGCCTTGGAGCAGGCGATCAGTATGGTGCCGGTCTCATTCAAGCTGCCAATGCTTTGTCTTTGGTTACCGGTGGCGTACAACCTACAGTCCAACCCACTACTCAGCCGACGACTCAACCGACCGAAGAGCCGACCGTCGAACCGACCGAAGAGCCAACCATCGAACCGACCATGCAACCGACGGCTGAGCCTACTGAAGAACCGACTATCGAACCGACCGAAGAGCCAACCATCGAACCGACCATGCAACCAACGGCTGAACCGACTGAAGAGCCGACTATTGAACCGACCAAACAGCCGACCGTTGAGCCGACCATGCAACCGACGGCTGAACCTACCACTCAACCAACCGTCGAACCCACCACCCAGCCTACTACCCAACCGCCAACAACCTCTGCCGGCGAATTAGTTGTCAACGGTGGATTTGAAAGTGAAGAGGGTTGGACCCTTGGCGATACGCCCGTTCGCGGCAGCTTTAGTACTGACCAGGCACTGAGCGGCAGTCAGGCGCTAAAACTAGGCATCACAGAGGGACGCGATCTCTTTAGCTTTACATCCGCCTGGCAACAGATATCCATTCCGGCTGAGGCAAACCAAGTTACGCTAACAGCCAATGTCTATCCAATTAGCCAAGATTCGCCAGGCGCAGATGCCCAGAATGTTTTAGTGCTCGATCGCTATTTCCGGGTTATCCGAACGTTGGACAGAAGTTTGAGCAACAGCCAAAGCTGGGAAACACGCACGTACGATCTGTCTGACTTTAAAGGGCAAACCATTTTCATCTACTTCGGTGTCTTCAATCGAGGGCGCACGGGTTTACCGACAGCCATGTATATCGATGACGTCTCAGTGACATGGTCTCGATAAAAGGGGTAAAAAAATATAACTAAACCTTAACTTTCACAACCCCATTTCTCTGCTATAATAGAGCCAGTCGTAATATTGACTGGCTCTTTTATTTGCTGTGTGAGAGGAGAGACGACAGTGGATTACCCAGCTATAATACGGGCTTCTCAAACGATTTCTAAAGAAATAGAACTACCGTCTTTATTGAAATCGTTTACAAAAATTATACTCCGGCAGACAAAGGCATCTATGGCGATGGTTTTACTAGAAAATCATGGCCAATGGCGCATCGCAGCAAAAAGTGTGATAGAAGAGGATGACGTAAAAGTTATACTATCCACGTTTAGCGACAACGATCTGCCGGTATCGTTTGCATTTTTCGAAAGAGCTATTCGCTCACAAGAGAAAGTTGTTTTGACAAAGGCCTCACAAAAAACTTTCTTGGAAAAAAAATCCTCATCTGAGGGTGTTCCTTCATTTATAATCTATCCTCTTTTAGACTCACAACAGTTACAAGGTCTTTTGTATCTGGAGTATTTATCGGCATCTTCGGAAATGTTCGAGGTTTTGGACATACTGGGCGGACAAGCGGCTATCGCGATAGCCAATGCCAAAATTTACCAAGAGCTTCAAGAGACCCGAGCCGAACAAGAGGCCATAGAAAAAACGTTACAAGATAGTGAGCATGCCTATCGCCGACTTGTTGAGCTTTCCTTCGATAGTATTGCTATTCATGTTGATACCAAATATGTCTATGTAAATGCATCGGGAGCCAGGCTTTTTGGGTTCGATAGCCCGGAGGAATTGATTGGTCGGTCACTTTATGAATTTGTCCATCCGGATGATCTGGAGGCAGTTCGGGGACGTATTCAAAAAACCCGAACGGAGGGGTTTGAGGTAACGCTCACCGAACAAAAGGTAATTCGCTCTGACGGCACTACGCTTAATGTTGAAGTTGCGGCTGTACCTATTACCTATCAAGGCCAAGCCGCTATTCAAGCCATCATCCGTGATGTTAGCCACAAGAAACAGAGTGAAATACGATTAAAAGCGAGCGAGGAAAAATTCCGCACCCTTGCTGAAACCATGACGGCTGCCGTTTTTATTTTTCAAGGCGATAAAACCTGTTACGTCAACCGTCAGGCAGAGCTTGTTACAGGGTATACGCAAAGCGAGCTATTGTCGATGAACTTTTGGGACATTATTCACCCCGACTATCGACAATTGGTTAAAGATCGCGGTAGAGCGAGACAAGAAGGAGATGCTATTGTTTCTCGCTATGAGCTAAAAATCATAACCAAAGACGGAACCGAGCACTGGCTTGAGTCGACGTTAGGGCTTATAGAATATGAAGGAAAACCAGCCGTTTTAGGCACATCCTTTGAAATAACGAAACGCAAACAAATTGAGGCTGAACGCAGACAGCTTTTAAAGGCCGAACGCGAACAGCGTCTCGTAAGTGAAACATTAGCCAACGTCTTTCTAGCACTCTCCTCGCCAACAAAGTTGGAAGATGTACTGCATGAGATTCTCATGCAAGTTCAAAAAATTGTTGCTTACGATGCTGCTGACATCGCGTTATTAGAGAATAACAATTTACGCATTGGGCGCTGGCAAGATTACGAAAAATATGGAAATGAAAACTCAGACATTTTATCGACGCATTATATCAGTAATTTTCCTGTAGATAAAACTATTTTCCGTAGTAAACAACCGATGGTTATCACCGACACCCACAAACATCCGCAGTGGGTTATTGTTCCAGAGTTTGAATGGATCCAATCATTTATTGGGCTACCCCTAAATTTAGGTGATCGGGTAGTGGGCATACTTAGATTAGTAGCCGATACAACCGGAAAGTTTAAGCCTGATAACCTAAAACAGCTTCAGGCCTTTGCTCAGGCGGCAGCCATTGCTATTGGAAATGCGCAGCTCTATGAACAGGTTCAACAAGAGTTATCAGAGCGCAAGTTGGCTGAACAAGCACTTTCATATACGAATCAAAAATTGTTAGCGCTACAAAATACCGGAGCAATATTGGCTTTTAGCCGCGAATCACACTTTGTGCTTGAAACCGTCTCTATCGAGATGACAAATTTAATTAACGTGCAAAGTTGTATTATTTATGATTGGAACCATCAAGCGAATACGATTTCCATAGGAGCCAGTTACAATTTTTTCCAAGCAAACGCGCTAACCAATGAGGCTCAAAGTGTAGCCAATTATCCGATTATTAAGCGTGTTCTTCTAAGCCGGCGGTCGGAACAGATGAATAGCAATCAGAGTCTCTCAAAGGGCGATCTAGCTTATATGAAAGCTATTGAAGCAAAGGCAGTTGTGGTTTTTGCTATGGAATATCAAAACCAACTGCTGGGTGTGGTGGTCGCCGTCGAACAAAAAAGTGCCCGTCGTTTTGATTATGAAGAGATGGCTCTAGCCCAATTTTTAGCCAACCAGGCCGCCGCTGCCATAGAAAATGCCCGACTGTTTGAACAAGCGCAGCGCGAAATCACCGAGCGTCAGCGTACGGAAGTCGCCCTAAAAGAGTCTGAAGCTAATCTTAAGGCTATTTTTGACAACAGTTTGCAAACATTTATTTTGCTCGATAAAAATCATATTATTCGCTCGCTTAATAAATCAGCCCGTTATGGCTTGCAATTATTAACCCATAAAACCGCTTCAGTTGGCGATAATTTTCTCCAAATTGCTCCTGACAGAGATATTGACACAATTTGCCACCATTTTGACAGAGCTTTGCGAGGCGAATCGACCCAACATGAGTATAAAATAAGAATAAGGAATTCGGACTATTGGCTTGAATGTCATTATGACCCGGTAGTCGATGATAACAGCAACGTGGCCGGCGTTTGCTTTAGCACGATTGATATCAGCGACCGGAAGAAAGTTGCCGAGGAGTTAGCTGCGGGCCAAGCACGGCTGTGGGAAGAAATGCATGCGCTTCTAGAAAATACACAAACGCTCGTAAGTCGCTCGAATCAGGAAGGGTTACTTGAGGCCATTGTACATCGAGCAAAAAGCTTGATGAATGCCAAAGGGGTAGTGGTTATTATACTAGATAATGATACCCAAGAAGCGGAGAGTATCACACCGAAAATAATCGAACTGTCTACAACCAATAACCGACAGCTATTCAACTCGGGATCGTTAATTGAGACAGCTTTGTCTCAGCAACAACTTCAGGTTAGCCCCTTAATTTATGATGAACGGTCGACAAGATCTATCCGGAGTGCTTTGAAGCTTCCCAAGACGAGTACACTTATCTGTGCGCCTCTCATCATTCATCACAAAAAATTGGGGATATTATTGTTATGGCGCGACGAAGACTTTGAAGAACACGATCTGCATATGGTAAGCGCCTTTGCCAGCCAGGCAGCACTCGGTATAGAAAATGCTCACTTGCATCGTTTTAATCAACAGTTGGCTATTCAACAAGAACGACAACGATTAGCCCGGGGGCTGCACGACTCGGTAACACAATCGATTTACAGTATCGGGCTGGCTGCCGAAACGGCCTTGAAATTTCTTGACGACGATACCGATGTTAAATCGCGCGGTCCGATAGAGTATATCCACGCTTTGTCAAAAAGCGGGCTAACAGAAATGCGCGAACAACTGTATCGATTACATCCAGCTCCGCTACGCGAGAAAGATTTAGTCAGCGCTTTAGCAGAGCATTGCGAACAACTCAGTCATCAATATGAACTGATAATCGATTTTCAAGCGAATTTAATGACACCGCTAACGCTAGTACAGCAAGATGAACTTTATTATATTGCCAGGGAGACGTTGTGGAACGTTATTAAGCACGCCCATGCTACGCGTGCGGAGTTACTACTCACTCAGGAAAACTCTGATATTTTATTATCTGTCAAAGATAACGGCGCAGGTTTTGACTTAATACTTTTTGAACAAACAGAGACATTTGGCTTGCGAAGTGTAATAGAGCGCGCAGAATTGCTAAATGGCTATGTTATACCGCAATCACAACCGGGCCAAGGCACCCATATTATGGTAAGAATACCGGTTAGCCCGGATTAACCAGAAATTCAAACTAGTTTTTAAGTTAATTTTAACGAACAAACTAAGAAAATAGTGTATTTTAGTAATGGAGAGAGCGAATTAGAAATCTCTAAATTCGGCGTTCAGTAATCCAAGTATTCTAGATCTATCAAATTCGGGGAGGAATTTATCATGAATCACACGACATTACTTATCGTAGATGATCACACCGTGGTGCGTAAGGGCATTCAAATGATTGTCAGCACCGAGCCAAGTATCAAAGTTATAGGCGAAGCGGCTGATGGTCCTCAGGCGTTTGAGCAAGTTAAAGCTCTACGCCCTGATATTGTTCTTATGGATCTACTTATGCCGAATGACGGTGGTTTGAAAGCGATTACCAAAATAAAGAAGAGCTTTCCAACAACAAAAATTATCGTTTTGACCACCTACGTTGATAAACAAAAAGTTACTGAAGCAATGAGTGCCGGAGCCGATGGCTATTTATTAAAAGAGGTTGATGGGCAAGCGCTGCTTGATGCTATTCTCCACGTACGCCAGGGTGAAATGCCGCTTCACCCTAAAGCGGTTACCTATCTCTTCAAAAACGAGCCTATAAACAATGCTATCCAGGCTGAAACAGCACAGCTAACTGAGCGTGAGATGGATGTTTTAAAGCTGGTTAGTGAAGGGCTTACGAATAAAGAGATAGCTCACGATTTAAACTTAAGCATTGGCACCATTAAAGTTCACGTAAGTAACATTCTTAGTAAGTTACAGGTCACTAGCCGCACGGCAGCTTCCGTACGAGCCACCCAGTCAAAGCTGATCCCTGAACGATCATTCGCCGAGATATAGGCCAAATGGCTTAGGCCATGTACTGCTAATTATTAGCCATTGGATATAGATAGAATAATCCGCTTGCCAGTGTTCATCATCATGGAATTAAAGTATACTGTAATACATAATCGACAACTACTTTATACTCATGAAACAGGGAAGTGGGAGATAAAGAACAATGGCAACGCAAAATAAAGAACAATCATTAAAAAATGAAGTGCTAACCGTAAAAGAAGTAGCAAACTATTTGCGGGTTAGCCGCGTTACAATTTGGCGATGGTGTAAACAGGGCGTAATTCCTGCCTCGCAGGTTGGACGCAGTTGGCGTATTCGCCGTGATGATCTCGTACAGGTTTTAGATGACTCCCGAATTGAAACGATGGATCTCGTCTGAAATCACTTTATCACCAATAACCGATTAGAAACGGCTTGGATTAATTATCCAGGCCGTTTTTTTTGATAATGCCCCTTCAATAGGATATCTTCCCCACCATTTATTACTTGTATATCAAGCTCTAAAATGCTAAAATTTAATACTTAGAATTACTATGTAAACCAAAACCCATTTCGCTGAATGACTTAGATGTTGATAAACAGCGAATTTATGCGATAAACAACTCACCAACAGACTATGGTGACCCATTTGTCCCTCCCAAACCAATTACAAGAGTGGCTACAACAAGGCATTAGCGCAGCCAAAGCCGGAGAGGTTGATCAGGCTCGTTTTTTACTTTTGGATGTCGTTGAGCAAGACCAAACTAATGAAACGGCCTGGTATTGGCTCTATCAAGTTTTCGACCGAGTAGACGATAAACGCGTCTGTTTGGAAAATCTGGTTATCATCAACCCTCAAAACCGGTGGGCCAAACAGAAATTACTTGAGCATTTAGAAGCGTTCCCATCGACCCCAACGCCGATTTACAAGGGCCAAACCCGCCGTAAAAAAAGCGCTTCTCAATCCAAAGTTACGGCTCAAGCCCTCCCAAGGCCGATAACACTCAAACTCGTCATCGCCTTTTGGATAGGAATATCCTTTATTCTTTTCAGCGGAGGTATTATTTCTGCCGGAGAATGGCTGGCCCTGCTCTTGGGCGGCCAGATCACGCTGGAAGATTTAAGCATTATTCAATATCTTGATTTACTTGTTACCATCAGCTTTATAACGATGGGCTTGCTAGGTTTCTCAATTACGGTTACACTTTTTTTAAAGTCAATGGTAGGATTTTATGGTAGTATTTTATTAGGACTAGCAATACTGCTCATAGGTTCTACTTTTAGCCTAATTCTGAGTCCTCCCAACTACTCAACGATGATCTGTACAGGCGGCATATCCGGTATGATCGTTTTGCTCACCCTAGCCAGCCAGTCCGGTTTTTACAGTACCGCAAACAACAATGAATGAGTTAAGCGAATCACACCAAACGTTTTCCTCTCCGGTATCACCTACCCCTATCATATCGAAACGTCTGATACTCGATCTTGATCATATAGAAGGTTCTGACCTGGCTTTGGTGGGAGGGAAAGCGTTTCGTTTGGCCCAACTGAGAAAATACGGGCTTACCGTTCCAGCGGGGCTGGTCTTAACTACAAAATTCTTCGAAGCCCAAATCGTCGCCAGTAAACTTACCCCTTTGTGGGCCGGCTCGCCTGATATTGCCGTCACGGCTGAAGCGCTCAATTGGCTGTCCGACTCCCTAAAACTCAAGCCATTGGTTAAAGAACTGGCTACGGAGTTAGCCACGAATTTACAGCTTAAATTCCATTCTGACATCAATAACTTTGCCGTACGTTCCTCTGTTATCGATGAAGACCAGCGCGATCACTCTTTTGCCGGAATGCATCTAACCGAATTAGGCGTACCTCGAAGCGCTCTGAATATTGCCATCACCCGCTGCTGGGCGTCGGCTTTGAGTGGCCCTGCTGTAAAATACCGCCAGGTTCATGGGTTATCCATTCAGAGTATTCGTGTCGCTCTTCTCATTCAACCGATGCTCTCCCCCGAATGTGCCGGGGTCGCCTTCACGATTAATCCCCTAACCGGTGCCCGCGACGAAATGGTTATTGAGGCAACGTGGGGTTTAGGCAATGCCTTGGTTTCCGGTAAAGCCCAGCCTCACTTTTATAAAATTGCCATACAACCGCCCGACTATCCCCTGCTAGAGTATCATCCCGGCAACGACGCCGCCTCGACTAACGGAGCTGTAACAGAGATAGACAATGAAATCGAAAGACCCCTATCTCACAAACAGATAACAGCCTTGGCTTATCAACTCGAGCAGATTGAAGCATTGATGGGCGAACCGCAAGATGTGGAGTGGGCCTATCACGACGACATCTTCTCAATTTTACAAACGCGACCGGTCACCACTACGTATCAGGCTGAGCCAACGCAAAATATGGAATGGAGCCGCAACGGCTATCCACAAAGCCTGCCGGAGTTGCCCTCTCCTCTTTTTGATGCGTTTTTAGAAAGCGCTCAGCCCCAGATAACCCGTTTCTTTAAAGAATTAGGGTTTACGATTGATCAGATATACCCTTATGAAAAACTAATTTTGGGGCGACCCTATCTCAACTTAACCTTACTCAAATCAATGTTGACTCAACTCGGTATAACCTCGGGTCCATTCCTCAATTTTCTGGGCGACTCGAAAACCTCGATAACGCCCACCGTATTCACCATCGATGGAAAAACAGCCTGGACCGTTCGGTCTATTTATCGTACTATCTTTAAACAGATGCGTCTGGCTACCGAGGAACTGCCTCACTTACAGCAGATATTTGAGGACAGGGCCGCGTTTCAAACACCAACGCCCGATGCCTCGCCCGATCAATTGCTCGCCCAACTGCGTCGACAAATTCAACTCTACGGCCAGATCAGAATAAACCACCTTAAATTGGCGCTGGGGCAGGTGATGCATACAGGGCTGGGCAGCAGATTTTTAGCACCTTCCAGCCAGACACCAGTTTCTGACATAACAGTTCTGGCTGCCGAACAAGCTCATTTAGAGCAAGATCAACTTCATCAACATCTGGTTTCGCTCAGCCAATTACTAAGCTCCTATCCCTCACAAAACGTCTTAAACTCTCCTCCTTCTCTCGAAAATACGCTCGAGCTTGAGCATTTACCCCCCGAATTCAAAGAGCGTTTTGATAAACTTCTAGATAGGTTCGGCCGGCGCGCCGACTTCGATGCTGACCCTGCTCACCCACGCTATGGGGAAGCGCCGAATTCACTTCTTGAGCGCATTCTTTACTACACGAATAACAAGACCTTGTCCGATTTCGATAACGTGAAAGCTTCGAAGAGATTGCGAAAAACAGCTTTCTGGCGTAAATGGTTAGCCAAACCAATAATCAAACGCTTAGCTGCTTTATTACAAAAACAGGATACCCTTCAAAAAAGCCTGGCTTACTTTATGACCGCAGTAAGACATTGGCACCTGACACTGGGCCAAATTTGGGTTAAAAACGGTTGGTTGGAAAATTCTGAAGACATTTTTTGGTTAACCATAGAAGAAATCGAGCGCACTTTAAGAATCAAGGCCGATATGGCCGTAACGCTCACGTCCATTATCCAAGCGCGTAAAGCGACCTACGAAATTTATGCCCAAACCAATGTCCCCTTTGTTATCAAAGACACGGAAATTGCTTCGATCCAATTTGGAGGTAGCGTGGTTGGTAAGTCAAACTCAACCGCCGACGTCATAGTTGGGCTTCCGGTAAGTCCCGGTCAAGCGCGAGGTACCGTTGTCGTGGTTCGCCAGCCCACTGATTTCCAACACATGCAAGAGGATGTCATTCTGGTTATGCCCTCAACCGATCCGGCGTGGTTGGCTCTTTTGAGTTCGGCTGCGGGCTTAATCGTGGAAACCGGCGGGTTGTTATCGCACGGCTCCGTGATTGCCCGGGAATACGGTTTACCGGCTGTGGCCAATATCCCCGAAGCCACACAGCGCTTTCAAACCGGCGACAAAGTGCTTGTCGACGGCAGTACCGGCGTTATTCAGCTTCTTGAGCCCCACCTATCCACACAAGCTACTTCGTAATTGTCTACAATTCCCCTATTTTTTATTAATCTCATTCTTATCCTATAATACTACTATTAATTTTTATTAACATTTTTATAAAAAATACCTCCCAGCCCCATAAATCAAACATGGGTAAGCTACCGCATAAGTTAAACGTCTAGTAAAATATACAGTTTAACGTTGAAGAAGGGCTGCATACACTTCTTTATTAGAAAAAATTATATATTTCTGGGTCATATATAATGGAGGAAGATGGTGCTCAATACGGCTTACTTATCATTAGGTTCTAATATCGAACCGGAAACAAATATAAAGTCGGCGGTTGAATTACTGGCCCGCCATACAAAACTTCTGGCGGTTTCATCGGTTTGGGAGACAAAACCGGTGGGGTTTACGAAACAGGCAAACTTTCTGAACGCAGCAGCGATTGTTCAAACAAAACTGCCGGCCCAACAACTTAAGGAACGAGCGCTGCGAAAAATCGAAAAACTATTAGGCCGTGTTCGGCAAGCCAATAAAAATGCACCTCGCTCCATCGACATCGACATTATGCTTTTTAACCGGCAAATTTTTACAATGGGCGATCGTCATATTCCCGACCCGGAAATTTTAGAACGTCCTTTTGTGGCCCTTCCGCTGGCAGAAATTGCACCTGACTATGTTCATCCCGAAACAGGGCAAACCTTAAAGGAGATTGCCGAATCGTTTAACGTTAGCAACGAAGATATGTTTTTACGAGAAGATGTTTCGCGCGTTCTGGCTCACTTTGTTCAGCGTAGTTCGTCTATATTTTCGCACTTAAACCCAATAAATTTAGAAAGGAAAACTTGATGAGCGAAACCAAATTGAATTTAGATTTACAATATTTAGGGGAAACGTTTGAATTTAGCCCCAATGGCAACCAAAAAGAGGCGGAGAAGAGAAAAACAGGTATTGAGAAAGCCGTTACAAAAATATTGCGCAAGATCGGTGAAAATCCTGAACGTGAGGGGTTACAGCGAACTCCAGAGCGCGTCGCCCGCATGTATGACGAGCTAACCGAAGGGTATCATGTTGATCCGATAAAGCTGATCAACGATGCTATATTTACGGTTGACTACAGTGATATGGTAATTGTCAAAGATATTGACTTTTACAGCCTGTGTGAACATCACATGCTGCCTTTTTTTGGCCGAGTACATGTGGCCTATATTCCCAACCATAAAGTTATCGGTCTCAGCAAAATTCCGCGTATAGTAGAAGTATTTGCCCGCCGATTACAAGTGCAAGAACGAATGACCAAACAAATCGCTGATTTCATCAACGAGGTGCTACAACCCTACGGCGTCGCCGTTGTGGCCGAAGGGGTTCACATGTGTATGATGATGCGCGGCGTAAAAAAGGCCAACGCCAGCATGATCACCAGTGCTGTACTGGGAACATTTAGAAAAGACTCCCGAACACGCTCAGAATTTATGGAGCACATCAACCGTCACGCTAAAGATTAAGAAAAGCCCCTTTAGGAGTAGGTGATCGACTGCGTAATAATTTTGGACTGCGGTAGTTCTATCCGCTCCGGTAAATTCGGCAAAAGCGGGAGCACAATATGGAACGTGCTCCCCGGCCGATTGACCTCATCGCGGCCGATACTTTCCACCCAAATTTCACCATTATGATTCCGCACAATCGCTTTAACCAGCGTCAACCCCAAACCGGGGCCGGCCCCTTTAAACTTCGTTTTGCTCGTACTGTGATTTTTAGAGTCTTCAACCCTAAAGAACTTTTCAAAAATGGTTTCGTGATATTTGGGATCGATGCCAATTCCGTTGTCGGCAATGGTAATCTCGACAGCCGGTTCTCCATCGCCTATTGTCGTAGGCCGACCGGCTACGGTAATTTGTCCTCCATCAGGCGTATATTTTACAGCATTGCCTATCAAGTTTTCCATCATTTGTACCAGGCGGGTTCCATCTGCTTCAATCGACGGCAGATCAGCCAGACTATTTTCGCTTAACGCCAACCGTCGCTGATCGAGCACAGGCAGATAAGACTTCATAGCCTGGTCGAAAACTTCTTTGATGGCGACCGGTCCGGGGAATAGGTGCATACTGCCCAAATCAGCCGCGCTGACATCGAGCATCAAATCGATAACGTCGCGCATCCGTTCGCTGCCGCGAGCGATACCCTCAAAGACCTTTTTGGTATATTCTTCATCCTTAAGGTCATCTTCGGTTAAATCTAACAGCAGTTGCGAATAGGTATGAATTTGCGTAAGCGGCGTTTTCAACTCGTGTGATGCAATCGAAAGGAATTCCGATTTGCTCTTATCAACTATCGACATTCGGTCGTTTAGTAGTCCAACCTCTTCATTAATGGTCGACAACTGTTGAAAGAGTAAGGCACCATCCATGGCTACGGCGGCTTGTTCAGCCAGCATTACCAGCAAATCTTTCTCCTCATTGCTGTAAGCAGTACCATTCTTTTGAGGCCCAACGGCGAGTACGCCTAACAATTCCGGGCCGCGTAACACAGGCACATACAGTTCTAACTCTAGCGCTTCTAACCAACGCTTCTCCTCAGCTTCCATTGTCCGAAACTCAGGACGCACATCCACTTCATATTGACTCAGAATTTTCTTTTCTTGACGCAAATAATTTACTAGCGGGTTTTTTATGGTCAAGTATCGAGGGACAAGATCTTTCAGGCCCACCGTGGAAAACGGTTTCAAAGAAATCGGGCCGCGGCCGGTACGTTCGTTGATAAAGACAATCCCACGTTCTACATCAAGCGTTTCAACTATCGATTTCATCGTAACATCACTGAGCCGTTGAACATCGAGCGTATTTCTTACATCTTGATTGTAGCGCCGAATCATCTGCTTTTCATCGCGATCCACCCGGCCAAAAATCATCCGCATGAGCAGTACATTGGCTAATCGCTGTAAGGGCCGATAGGCTGCTGCCATCCCCACCGCTAAAATAGCCATCCAAATGAGCAGATGGGTTCGATTTGAAATAAAGCGGTAAAGTTGAGTCGCACTAACCAACCCAACTAATGTGATACTTGACAGCACAAAAATGATGCCGATGTAATGGAGGCCCCAATTAAAAAGCAGCTTTAAGTCCGGTGTTTGATAGTTAATAATATTGTAGGTCGCCAGAGCCATCCCTCCCGTGAGTAAGGGCAGGGCCAGCCATTCAAAACCAGGCGCAATATCGACGACCAGGCCAACACCGGCGGCACCCAGAAGAAACGTTACAATTAACCAATACCGCAGCCGGTTAAGAAACTGCATCGAGTGCCGTTTCTTAAACGCGGTACTCAAATTTACCAGTGACGAAGCAATAGCCATAATCCAGCCGGTGCCGGCCACAAAGCTCATAAGTTGCTTAACACTTTGCAAACCAAAATTGTTCGAGGTAATAAAAGTAGCAGCAACGTTCGTCCATCCTTGAAAATTAAAGGCAAGCGCACTCCAGGCCAATAAAATTGCCAGCGCCACACCCCAATAGATGAACAAATCGTTTCGACTTTTCTTTAAAAGTGTGAGCGTTAGCCCCCCGAAGGTTAAAATCATTCCCAGTAAACTAAGCTGGATGGATAATTGGTAATTCAATGCTGTTCTTGTTACCCCCAACAAAGCCAAGAGCATACAGACATTAGCAAAAAATCCAAGGCTCACACATACGCCTAGATGAACAAAAATGGTATCCACCAAGCGCCAGCGCAACATGGTAAGTACTTGTAAAGAAGCAAAAATAAGAAGACAGAATGAAACAACAATAATTTCAGATATTTCCATAACCTAACGATGACTCCTAAGGTCGGCAGATAATATAAAATTCCTCTCTTAAGTTAACATGGAATTCATATGCTTTGGATGTGAAAATCGTAAAAAAAAAGTTAAAATATTATCAGCGCAAAAAACAAAATTGTGCCAAAAGGGCTATTGCACAAAAAAAGCCGCCCACTATTCTGGACGGCTATGTCTAAAACTTAATCGGCCGGTTGCAATGCCCCTTCGCGCAGCTTCGCCCTGTCAGAGTCTGTCGCCTACTGACGTTCTATTTATCGATGGGCAGTCCGCTTGGCACCGATTGGGGTACGACATTGGTCAAGTTGACAGCCGCCGGATCGGTTAGCGCCTGAAGGAAAGCCCGTAACTGCTCCATCTCGCGCTCCGAAAGTTCTATGGGAGTAGCGACCAGAGGGTCCAAATGTGCCACTTGAGCATTGATGTAGCTCTCATCGTTTTGGAAACTGTCCTGAAGATCAGCCCGAAGCTGCGAGGCATCGTAACTTCGCAGCGCTTGTTCAGGGTTAAGGTGATGACGGACTACGGCTTCCAGACGGGTATAAGCCCCGGCGTGAGTCCAGGGGCCGGTGAGGGCGACATTGCGCAGCATAGGTGTGCGAAAAGCATAGCTATCCTCACTGTTGCCGGTTTCGCCGGCCCGGCCCAGATCGATACCCGGCTGCTCTTTGTTGTTGCCGGGGCCAACCTGCGGCATTGCCAGGTTATGCGTAAGCTGGTCGGTGAACAGATTGCCGGTGTGACAGCGATTGCAACTGGCTTTACCGAAAAAGAGGAGCGCTCCTTGCTTAGCTTCGTCAGATAGGGCGTTTTCCTCGCCGGCTACGTAGCGATCCCAGGGGGTGTTGGTAAACGTAAACGCTTTTATAATGAAAGCCGCAATCCCATTCGCAGCGTGTTGAAAGCCCAGTTCATCGGTCGAAAGGTCAGGATAGGCTTGATTGAATAGCGCCACGTAGGCATCGTTTGCCAGCAAGCGGTCCATCAATGCGTCCCAGATACCAATAAAATCTTCATCCTCGATGAGCGCCAGCTCGTTATCGAATTTTTCAAAATCAGCCGGCATGCCGCGCATCTCATCACGAGCCGTTACCGGAAACATTGCTAAAACGGCCAGGATGCTGTCGAGATCATCACCGGGCAGCATCTCGCCGGCTGGACTGTTAAAACCACCCTTAGAACCGTTGATCCGAATGTCCCAAAACATCGTCGCCAGTTCCGGTCGACCGCGATTAAACAAATCGGGCGAATTACGTGGATGCAGAATGCGATCCGGCCCGTTACGACGCTGGGGGCCTACGCCATCCAGGCCGCCGACCCCGATAGACATCGACAGGCCATCGCTGGTATGCTGCAACGGTAAGTGACACGTCGAGCAAGCGACATCGTGATTACCGCTCATTATTTTATCAAAAAAGAGCGCCCGCCCCAGCGCCACTTTGGCCCCATCAGGCTCCGGTTCTCGTTCGAGTGGCGTAATCCCGGCCTCAGTTATCATCTGGCGAAGTGGATCATCCAAGCTAATAATTGTGGGGCCTCGGCGGCGATAGTTGTTGGCCGTCATAACCAAATCGATAATGTTGACCAGCGCGTCGCCGTTAATATCGGCTTGAGGCTCTGACGTGTGATAAAAACCGGCAATAAGGGCCAGATCGCGGATATCTATCACATCATCGCCCGTAGCATCGCCACCGAGCAAGGTAATGTGGCCCATCTCCAGGGTTGCGTCACTCTGAACAACAGCCTCGGCTTTTGCGCTCAAATAGCCGGGAGCGTCGATGTGCATCGAATAGCCGTTATCGACCTCCAGGTGCATTTCAAACGTGCCGTCCGGGTTGGGCTGGAGTTGATACGTTCCGGCCGTAATAAGTGCGCTGCTGCTATCATTGCGCCCTTCGAGTTCGATCGTGCCGGTCAGGATCACATTTGACGCGGCCAGGGCTTCCTGTGATTCGCTCACCAACATGGCAGCCGCCATCATCGTCATTATCATACCGATAACAATAGCCCAAACGATACCCGAATAGAACCCGGTTTGTGTTGAATGCCTCATAGGACTCTCTCCAGAATCTTCTTAGTTAACTCAAGTTGCCTCTTATAAGACCTGACAGGTTTTCGAACACCCCTTAATGCAACTAAATAGCCCGAATGTCTTCATTTCTCTCGGAACAGAATTTGCAAAACCTGTCAGGTCTTGCTCGCAGCAAGGTGACAGCTTGGGTTCATTATTCTTCGTCGTAGAAAGGTTATCCGGTTGTTAAGGAACAGGTTAAGCCAAAGGGGTGTTTTATTCTGCCAGCCCGATAATAATCGGGCCACGTTCCTGGTAATTTGACGCCGTAATTACCAGATCGAAAATATTAACGGTTCCATCACCATTGATGTCGGCTGTGACATCGGTAGTGCGATACAACGTGGCAATCAAAGCCAAATCTAAAATATCGATGACCGCATCATTATTGGCATCGCCGCCCAGCAGGGTAAACGTTCCAATATCTTCATTGGGTAAACTCTGTTGCGCTGTTAGGTAGCCGGGATGCGTCGCTCGTAAACAAGCAATATCTTGCTCATCAGCAACTGTAATTTCAAAGCGGCCATTGGCATTTGTGATTGTAGTGAGCGACGATGATCCCGGCTCCGCACAAACGGTTTCCGTCAAGACGATATCCGTGCCGCTGTGATCGGTGCGACCTTGCAATAAAATTGTGCCGGAGAACGTGGTTGTCTGTTTGGTAATGACGCTTGATACCGCGGCCAGCGCATCGATACGCGGCACGGCACGGCCCGTTCGGCTGTCGGTTACCGGCACGCCGGTATTTTGCAAAACGGTTATTATTTCAGCGGCGGTCAAATTGGAGTTGGCTTCGGCCAGCAGAGCCGCGATTGCTGCCGCGTGCGGCGTCGCCATCGAAGTACCCGATTTGGTACCCTGACCGCCGCCCAAGCTTGTAGAGGTGATCAAAACGCCCGGAGCCAGCAAATCGAGAGCCGAACTGCTGTTGCTGGAGCAGGCCACTTGATCGACCGTTACCAATTCATCGACACAACTGCCCCAATTAAAATTACTTGAGGCTGTATCATACACGCTACCGACAGAAATTATGCCCGACACACAGCCGGGTGAAGTCATCTTATTAGCCTCTGCTCCGTTGCCCGACGCTGCGAAAATGGCGATGTCCGCCTGCCGGGCTGCCTCAGCGGCGGCGGCATACAGCATCGTGTTGGCATCGGCCTCATCGCACGTGCCTTCGTAAGCGCCGCCGCCCAAACTCAGGTTGATGGCGGTTACGTTTAAGGTCGATTGGTTGGCGATAATCCAATCGATACCGGCGACAACGTCGGAGCTAAAGCCGACACCGTTGCTGCCTAAAACCCTCACGGCCACCAACCCGGCCTGCGGCGCAATACCTGCCGGGCTGACGCTGCCTCGCCCCACCACGATACCGGAAACGTGCGTGCCGTGCCCATTTTCATCCTGAGCGCTTTCCCCTTCATCGCCGCCGTTGGGCGGGCAGTTGCCCCGATTGAAACAGTGCTGCGCAACCAGCGCCGGGCCGATATCCGGATGAGTCGCATCGACGCCGGTATCTAACACGGCCACGTTGACGCCCACCCCGGTAATACCCAGATTTTGATGAACCACATC
>JAGRBZ010000209.1:6718-14787 GCA_020433805.1 Anaerolineae bacterium | reverse complement strand
CACGCCGATTGCATTTCATACACATTTGAAATCATTTTTCGACCGATTTTAAACAGGCTTACCTTATGATTGAGCATAGTCGTGTGGATATAAAATTTTCTAACGACACCTCTATTGAGACATAAAGTTCCATCGAAGGAGATTCATCATGGCAAATCGCAACCAAAACCAACCTAAAAGCCCGGCCAAACCCAAAAGCGGCAACAAACCGCAAACGACCGCTCAAACCACCTCCACCCCCAAAAAGAAAAAACCCGGCAAGAAATAGTTCGACGGCGTAATTATCGCCTCAAAATCGCAATCAAAAAGCGATCCCCGATTAAGGTTGGATCGCTTTTTTGTATTTAACAGCCTTTTATAAGGCTTTAGGCATATGCCAAACTTTCGCGCACGCTGATTTGAGTCGCGCTCCTGGCCGGTAATACGGAAGCCAGTGTCGAAATACTTAAGATGATAGCCAGCCACAGCAAGACCGCCCCGTAACTATAGGCGTAATCCAGATTGATGTCGAGCATAATTTGCCCCATCTGCTGCGCCAATGGGCGACCTAGTAGAAATGAAAGCGGCACCGCCACGGCCCAACTGAGCGTTCCCTGTAACACACCCTCCATAATGAGCATACCCAAGATAGTACGTGTTCGCGCCCCAACCGCGCGCATCACGCCGATCTCCCGCGTGCGCTCAACCACGCTAATTGAGAGCGCTCCCATAAGCCCGATACCGCCGACGAGTGCTAAAATGGCGGCCAAAGCCAACAGCATATTGATGTTGATAGCATACTGACTGTCGGCAAACTGGCGATCCTCAAAGGTTGTACCGCTACCGTTGAGATCGACATCCCGCTGCCGATCTTCATACAGGGTTTTCAGTTTATCGGAGACGGCGGTAACGTAGGCTTGGTCGCGTTCCTGAGTTCGTACCAAGATTTGTGTGCCGCGACTGTGTTTGTGCGTCGCATTTTCGACAGCGTTCAGCGGGGCGTAAACCGGATCGCCGCCGAAGCCGTCGGTAAAGACCGTTTGAAAGATACCAACCACCTGCCAGGTATCATCGCCGAACGCTCCCAAATCGAGCGTTACCGTATCACCTATCGCGATATGGTGATCTTCGGCGATTTCCTGATAGATAACCAGTACATTCTCATCACCCGGTTCAAACCAGCGCCCCGATACGATAATCGGCTCATACATGGGGCTGCCGATAGGCACTCCGTTGAGAAAAATACCGATACCTGCCTCGCGCAGACGCTGCCCATCCTTAAGCAGCGACCCTGAATTCGTTAGCCAGACCTCTGTATCGATCACCTCCGGCAGTTGTTTTGCCATACGCACCATGCGGTCGGCCCGCTGGCGATCCTCAAAGCTGATGCGCACATCGTAACCGCGTCGGTCTAAATCGTTTGCCACCGTCAAATCGGTCGATTGGGCCAGGCTGATGACGATCATAAACATCGTACCGGCCGTAATCAAAACCAGTTGGGTGAGGATGAGTCGCCCCTTTTTTCGAAACATATTGTTGAGCGAGATAGCGTACGACGAAGGCAAGAATCGGCGGCTAAGGCCATCGACCCGGCGATCGAAGCCGCTGTTGCCAAAACTGCCGGCGATGCCGTAGCTGGCAATTGCCTCGCGCACCGTGGTCGCCGTACCTTTGAGGATGGGCAGCAGCGCCGCAATAAGGGGTGTCAACAACGCCGCCGCCACTTGCAGCCCCACGGCCAACGAAGAAATCCGGAAGGTGTTGTAATCGATATTGAAGAGATTGAGGAACGTCTTTGTTAGGCTAAAGGCAACGTATGCCCCAGGCCCGACTGAAATGAGAAACGCCAGAAAGCCGTACACAAAAACCGCACTCAAATAAATTCGCAAAATGATCGATGTTTTCCCACCAACGGCTTTAATGATGCCAATTTGGTTGGTTTGCTGGGTAATCAGCGCCGTGAGGGTGTTGGTTACCAAAATTGCGCTAACAATCAGCGAGACAATAGCCAGGATTTGCAGGACGAAATTGAAGCCTTCGATAAAGATGCGGCCCCAGTGCTCATTGGGATCTTGGTAGATGACGTTCGTCACGCCAATATCTTCTTTGGCCAGCCGATCTTTAATCTCCGTGGCTACTTCTTCGGCTAATTCCTGGCTGTAAGGAGCTACCTGCACCAGCAGCTCGCTAAATTCGCCTTCCTCAACGCCGAAGCGCTCCATACCCTTCGCATCGACAAAGAAACGGGCTTCTCCGCCAAAGGCCGGCGGCGGCACAAACGGGTGACGAATCTTGCCGATGACATTCAGCGCTCGGTCGGTCTGATCCAATTCAAAAATAACCTCATCACCGATGTCGATGCCGTAGAAATCGCTGGCCGAGCGGTCGATGCCGACGCTGCGGGTACGTTCGGGCCATTCGCCGGTTTTGAGTTGCAGCAGGTCGTATTTCATGGCGTGGTAATCATCGCGCATAACCAGCAGGCCCGGTTCCCATTCGGCTTCGGGATCGGTTTTGTAGCGGACGGTCATTTGGTTCAGCACCTCAACCCCGGCAAGCCCGTCGATGCTCTCCAGCCGGATAGCCGTGTCGCGGTCAATCCGTTTCTCCAACCCAACGTTGAGGTGCGACGGATTGACCGCACGATGAGCATTGTCCATTCCGGCCAAAAGCTGGTCGGCCATGCCAAACACCGCCCCCACCGCAAACGTTCCGGCAGCGATGCTGAGCACGGCCAAAACGGTGCGCACTTTGTTATCCCACAAATCAGACCACAGTTTGTACCAGATTACGGACATGGTTCTCTCCTTAATGGGTTGGATGGTTTGATAGTTGGTTGAATGATTTCTAACCATCCATCCATCCAACCATCCATCCATCAAATCAACTAACTGTACAGTGTGTGTATTCCGAACACCGTTCGGTTAACTGCAAAAAAATCTACGGTGCTGAGCTTATACCACGGCACCAGGCTTCGAGCATCGTGCGACTGGAGGCCAACCAGTCACGATCATCCTGCGAGAGATGGCTGACGATGAGCGTCGACATCCCATGAACGGTAGCCCAGGCCGCAAAGACTAAATCGTCAAGCTGGTAGTGATTCGAGATTTCGCCGGTATCGAGACACCGTTGAATACCTTTGACCAGAAGGTGATGTGTTCCTTCGGCAATAAACTCGTCTTCCGATTTATGGGCGTGCATATCCGGGGTGTTAAAAATAAGCATGAAGTGCTGCGGGTTTTCGATAGCAAAGCGGATGTAAGCCATCCCGAGTTCTAACAAATATGTGCGTGGTGGCAAATCGATGGGTACGCTGCGCATGTAGCGGCTGAATCGTTCAAAACCTTGCTCGATGACTGCCGCTACTAACTCATCTTTGTTGCCGAAATATTCGTACAGTCCGGCCGGACTGTAGTCACTGCGTCGTGCAACTTCGCGTAGAGAGAGGGCGTGTGCGCCTCGCTCGCTAATCATTTGGCGGGCCGTATCTAAGATAGTTTCGCGGGCACGTGCGGCTCGACGTTCTCTGGGCGTTAAGTCATCTTCTGTCACAAATGTAACCTTTTAGATTACCGAACAGTGTTCGGTGGTTTAGTAACGATTATAACCGAACAGTGTTCGGTTGTCAAGAGGATGTTTGGCTATGGATGCGTTTTGGTTACGGTGCGAGATGACAACACTGTTTTAATGATGGAATGAGAAGGCAGAATTCAGTGACTGTTACCTTGTCTGCTCCGCCCAATTACGTAGATACTATTCTCAGTAGATCAAGATCTGAGGAGTGAGGCATCCTCAGATGCCGAACGGAGCCGCATCTGAGGATGCTCGCTTCTCGAAAATTGGATCTGCTGATTCTAGAAGATTTGTCGCACGAAGGGCAGCTTTTTCAAGACCAAAGCGGTACCTGCCCAAGACAATAGCATGGTAAGCACAATTAAGAGCAATGCTTTTAGAAAGATGGACAGCGGCAGAGCCACAAACATAAATGCCAACGGGAACAGAAAGAGGGGGTGCAAATAGTAAATGCCAAAAGAACTACCGGCCAGACTTTTCCATAACGGACTGCCGGTATTGAACAGCCGCTGAAGTAGTGCGGCTCCCCCCAACAGCGATGAAAAGCAGTAGATGTTGAAGAGCAGAGCATTGCCGGCTTTGAGAACAACTGTGGTTTGAGTCGGGCCGGGAATTGTGAATCGGTACCCTAAATATAACAGTCCGGAGACGATCAAAATGGGTAGCCAAACCAGCAAACGCGGGTGGTAGCCGTTATCGGTGAACCATCCGGCTTGGTAAGCATACAACCCTAATACAAAATAGCCGATATACAGTGGTGTGCGTAGTGGTTGAAATACAAAGATCCGATTGGCGTTTGACCAAGTATCGAGGGGAAAGAAGAAGTTCATCGTCAAAAATCCGGCAGTCATCAGCAAAATAAACCCGACCAACAAGAACCAAGTGGGCTGAACGATTTTTTGTTGAACAGCACGAAGATGAGCGCTAAGCACGTAGACGAGACTCAAGAGCACAAAAAATAAAAATAGGATGCCCAAAAACCAGTAAACGGACTGTTGGTAAAGCGGCCCCCAAAAGTCGTTGCGCCAGAATTCCATAAGCGAGACGGGGATGTCGCGCGAAAAATAGACCATGTAGGTGATCGGCGGGGCGAGCACAAGCACGCCAAAAAGCCACGGCAGCCCGATACGCACAAATTTGTCTTTGAGAAATTGCGCCGGTCCCCGTTTTGACAGCGAGGGAAAGGCGAAGTAGCCGGCAATAAAAAAGAGGATCAGCATAATCGGAACGTCAATCAGCAGAACGACAGCCGTGAAGAAAAGGCTGCTCTGTGGATCGATAACGTACCACCATTCCGGTGCAAAGGCCATGTAGCTCATTGAGGCGTGCAGAACAATAACAAAAAAGATAACCACTGCGCGGAAGTTATCGAGAAAATAAATACGGTTTGACGGGTTCATAGGCGACTCAGTTTCTCCTTGGGAAATTGAGATAAGGATGAAACTGAGTCTAGGCCGAAGCTCTGTTTGTGCAAATTTTCTCAATCGCGGCAGTAATAGAGCTTGGCGCTGGCAAAATTGCCGGGTACTTCCTCAGGTGAATCGTACATCGCCGGGGCACCGCCGCTGCGTTGAAGTACACTATAGTGACGGTTGTACGACTGCACCATCGCTTCGTACTCGGCGTTGAGGCTCTCTTGGCGGCTGTCGAAGTTGGCCGGTTTGGGGTTGGCCTGGTCGAGAGCACAGCTGGCGGCGGCGGTATTGGCCAGCCCTCTTACGTACGGCACCGGGAGCGGTACACCCGTCGAGAGGGTGTAGAGGACCGTGTGCGCAAAAACGCGCTGCCCCGGTCCGGTATAGGTGATCAGCGGCCAGAGGCATACAAAGCAAATGATAGGCAAAATAAACAACGCGATAAGGCAGCCGCGCCGGGCATGTTTGTTTTCCTCCTCAACCGGCATGCGATCGTGTTCATAAATAGACATAGTCGTGACTCTCCTCAATTGGATTAAATGAATGCACGTCGGATTAATTCTACTTGAAAGCCATAATTTCCGGCAACCGGCTCGATCAGTTCGCGCCGAACCAGGTGAGCCAGCACCGGATCGAGCGTCTCGGCGGCGAGACCGGTGAGCGCGGCCAGCCTATTGGGGTCGAGCCGAGCACCCTCCCCTTGACCGGCTAATGCGGATAGGATTTGGCTGCCCTCGCCATCGATCTGGTTGCGTTTGATGTCGGCCAGGAAAAAACTGCCGCTGGTTAGGGCTTCGGGAATGGCTGCTTCGACATCGGCCAGGGTGGTGATCCGGCGCTGCGCCGGATCTTGCTCGTTTTTTAGGGTAATGATTTCGGCACACAGCAGTTGAACCAGAAACGGATGGCCGCGCGTCAAGTCCAAAACGCGCTGTATAGCTTCGGTCTCGTAGCGCAAGGTAAACGCCTTAACCGGCTGTTCGATCAGTTGCCGCGCTTCAGTCGCGTTTAAGTAGCTGATGTGTACCACCTGCACATTAATCAGGTAACTGGCCCAGCGCTGAAACTCCTCGATATGGTGCGACCCGGCCAGCAAAATCTTAAAGCGGGGTCGATGCTGGATCAGATGGCGCAGCATGCCCAGCACATCTTCTTCATCATAACGCCCCTTCGTAAGCGCACTATCGAGCGCCTCAAATTCATCGAGCGCCAGGAGGCCGGTATGATACTGGTGAGCCTCCATTGCCTGCTCCACGCTATCCAGCCATTCATCGAAATGGGTGAACGGATCGGTCAGCAACTGGTCGCGGCTGAGAGCCGGTAGTCTCAGGTTACGCCGCTCTGCCGCCGAACGGGTCATTTCTCTGGCGATGGCATACAGCAGGCCAGTATGACCCTTAGCCCGCGACGCGCCCTGCAAATCGACAAAAAAAGGCACGATGGTCGTCGGCAGCAGCCGCCCCAAGTTGTTGAGCAGCGATGTTTTGCCCATACGCCGCTGGCCGTACAGCAACAGCGGCGGACGACGCTGATCGCGCAACAACTGCTCGATGCGGCTGCTGATGTCGGTGCGCCCGGTGAATATTTCCTGCTGCTCGGTCAGCGGCACGCCAATAATATAGGGATTGTCGATTTCCTGACGGGCTTCGACCGTGGCCGACAGGTTATAGATGTAGTCGGCGATAGCTTTGCGCCAGGCCGGAATGATAGGCAGAAAGCGCTCGGCGTAAGGTTCACTGCTGCGGGTTAATTCGCGTAGCAAGTTGTCTAGGCGTTCTTCGACCGAAGCCAGGGCCAGTCGCTGGTTAAAAGCGCTGCTTTGTTGCAAAGCCGATTCGATATCTTGGCTCAAGCGGCTGAAGCTACGCAGCAGCGCACTGGCCGGACCGGTTAGCTCGCCCGCTCCGAGCAGTCGATGGGTGTGGCCCATCGCCTCGACGGTGGTGCAGGCTTCCAGGCTGCGGGCATCGAGTTCGATTTGCGCCGCCTGAGCGGCCCAGCGCTGCGGGCTGGTGATAAGAAAGTTAAGCGCCGCCTCCCCCTCAGGCCGATTGTGGCTAAGTACCAGCATCAGATGGCGGTCGAGCCAAACCAGCGGCAGCCGTTGGTATTCGTCCCAAAAAGCCGAATGTCGGCGCAGCATACAGGGCCGCATCGGGCTATGCCGCAGACGGTTACGATCCAGAAGATAAAGGGTTCCGTTCCAAAGCATCAGAAACGGATAGAGGGCAATAGGCCGCCACCATGAAAACGTTAACCCGGCGATAATACACAGCACGCCGAGCGGCAGCGTGGGCCAGCGAGCCTGGGTGCCGATGACGCTGAGGAAAAAGCCGCCGCCACTGCCCAACGCCCCGGCTACGGCTCCGGTCCACGGCCCGGCGATGCGTTCGGCCAGAGTGTAGGACAGCGCAAACAGCACGGCAATCAGCGCCGCATTGCCGACCCCGGTCAGGTCGGGCGCAATGCTCAGGGCAAAAACGCGCGTCGGGCCGGAGATAACGCCGAAGATAATGCCCAGGATAATACCGTAACGCGGCGATGCCCGCCGCCCCATAGCGATGCCGATGGCGATGCCGCCCGCCACCCCAAACACAAGCCCCTGAATAAGGTTGACCGCCCCGCCGCCGGCGATATCGAACACCAGAGCGCGGGCCGCGCCAAAGGTTACGTCGCTCGTGGCCCGAATAGCCAGCGTCGTCGCCAGCACCGGCCCCACAATTCCGATACACAGTCCGGCCATAATGCCGATGGTTTGTCGCATGAAGGAGTAGTTAGGCCGATGTCCGGCGCGGCTGCCGGGTACGGCACTGGCTGCCCCGAAGGCGGCGTTGCCCGCAATGCCCAACGCCGTGCCGATAGCGACGATAAGCGCCACCGTCCGTTGGGGATCGTCCGGCCAGATGCTGGCCAGACTGTAGGCCAGACCGCCCGTAATGCCCATCACAATACCCAGCGCGATGCTGACCGTCAGCCCGCCGGCCACGCCCAGCGCCACGCAGACCGACACCGCAAAGGCAATGCCGCCCACCAGACTGCGTCGCTCGCCGAACAAGTAGCTGGCGTCGGCAATGCCCGATGCCCAAACCAGCAGCCCCACCA
>JAGRBZ010000209.1:0-6698 GCA_020433805.1 Anaerolineae bacterium | reverse complement strand
GAATCAGCAGCATGCGCAGCGTCGTCTGCCGCCAGTGATGGGCGTGGAGTTCCACCAGATAGAAGTCGGGTCGCAATTGCGGATCGATACGGGCGATGTGGTTACGCCAGGCCGAAGGATGAACCAGCAGCCAGAAGAGAAGTTGCAGACTGGCCAGCACAATATTGCCTTGAATGGGCGGCGCGTGGCTGTAGGCTGTGGAGGACGGGTTTTTTACTTCCACGGATCACCATCGCGTAGATACCGAAACGGTGCTATCTGGCGCAGGGCTTCTTCTCGCCAATCGACCTCATCCTCACTTTCTTCGGCGGCGAGTCGGCGTTCGCGGCCAAGGATTTGCAGCAGAATAGGCCAGCCGCCGCTCTGTTCGAGCATCCAGGCGGTCTCGTCAGGGGTGAGGGCCGATGGGGTGCTGGTGAGTAGGTCGATGGCTTCCGGCTCACGTAAGGGGCCGAGAATGGCCGTGTAGCCGAAGATGTTGAAAAATGGTGAGCCAAGATCGCTCTGAAAGGCCAGTTGGTCGGGGGCTTCTTGAGCGGCCAACACAAAAGCTAAGTTGCCGCCCACCTGATTGGTTGCCAGCGCCCGCAACCCTTCCCAAAAGGCATCATCAAGTTCGGGGTAGCGCTCCAAGGCGACGCCAATCTCATCGAGCAAAACGATGGTGGGATGATGCAGACTGCCGCTAACGGTATCGAGAAACGACTCTAAGTCACACGGTTCGGGCAGGGGCAGGTTGAGCTGATCGAGCAGGTAGGCCAGCAGTCGCTCGCGCCGGCCCAGCCGCACATCCTGGAAATCGACCATGATCCACTGGTAGGCCCGGGGCGACGCCAGCCAATCGTGCCGCTGGTGGGGGCGAAGCTGATCGGCAGGTGTGGTCGTGATCGAACGCAGATAGTTGAGCAGCGAGGTTTTACCGCTGCGGCGTGGCCCGATAATCGCCGCATTTTGCAGCGGTCGATGCTTGAGCAGCCCGAACAGCCGCTTAATCTCCCGCTCGCGGCCAAAGAAGTGGCGCGGATGGCTGATCGGCGGGCCGACGATGAAGGCCGGATGCTCATCGAGCGCGGGCCGGGGCTGATGGTTGGTGGATGCTTGGGCCAACGGATGACGCGCGATAAGCTGTTGGCTAAACCGCTCGGGCGTGGGATGACCGGCCTGCCGTAAGAACTGATCGAGCGCTGTCGTGTCCGGGAAGCCGCCGCGCTGGAATAAGGCGCGGGCCAGCATCTCGACATCGTGCAGCTTGGCCGGAATGTACCCCTTGCGCCAGTACTCAATCGCCGAGCCGCCCGCCTCGCGCCCCAGGGCATAGCCTAGCTCATCCTGCACAATCTGTATCTTTGTTTTTTGCTGCAAGGCCACCCGGCGTACCGCCTGGCTTAACAGTTGAGCAAATAGTTCGGATGATTGTGGCATCGTTTCGCACCTTCGCTCCGATAAATTGGAGCGCAATTCGGAGTATGGCTGCTTACTTTGTGGAGTAGAAACGGGGTATCTTGTGAGTAGCAACAGAGAGATATGAGGCTAAGGCTGAGGCTAAGAAAAAACATGTACTTTACTTGAGGTCGGAAGTTAGTGAGTGGCTCTAGATTTTCGCCATCGTTTGGGGCTTTGGTTATTGCGTAATGCGTAATCAGCCATGCTTTATTGACTACGCACTGCGCACTACATTCTAACGTCCCCCATGTCATTTCGCAGCCCTTCGGCTTCGCTCAGGATAAACTCCACGGAGAAATCCCTGTGACGCTACGCCTGAAAAGATGTTCGGTTGGAAAAATGTGAAGCAACAACGCTCATTTCTTCCGGCGAATGCTTCATAGCTTGAAATGCCTGAGGGATTTCTTCGCCTCCGGCTACGAAATGACATGAGACGCATTACTTTCCGAACTCAGATTACTAAACGAGCCTTTTGTTTCTTAGCCTTAGCCTCAGCCTTAGCCTTTCTTTACCCCTGCCTCTATTGTACCCGAATTGCCTTTTGGAGCGAATGCGAAAGAAACCGTATATACCAAGGAGCCAGCTATGCGTAACGCCGCAGAAACAAACCACAGTATTAAGAAATTACGTCTGGAAGAAACCGTTCTATTTGCCATCAACACCATCCCGCAGGTCGACACGTTGACCCTGAAGCGCTTTTTAGAGCTGGTCAATGCCGGCGGCACGTTCGGCTCGATCACGCACGATCAGATTGTGCGGAAGATGCACCTGGTCTTGAAATATGTGCCGGATGCGTCGGTATCGTCGCTGCTGATCGTGCTCGATCTGCTCGATATGGCGATCCCCTACCAACTGGCGGCCTCGATACCGCCGGAGGGGGATGAACATGCGCACGGCACGGTTGTGGCACTCTTTACCGGACTGCGGCAGTCGGTACCGACGCCCTAAACTAACTCAGCTTACAAAGTTCTATACGGATTATGAGTTACGCAGTTCAAAAGGTGACAGTCACTTGAATGCAATAAACCGACCTTTTTGAGCCAAACAAACGCTCAGACTAATTGAAAAGTGACTGTCACCTTGTTTGAGCCATCCAACTACGTAAGTGCTACTGATATCATAATGAAACCAGAACTTTTCAAGAGAACGGTCGGTAGGGGCGATGGCAACGTCAACGAGTCACCCGTTTCTGACAGGTTACCCCATGACGTTGCCTCGCCCGCCGAGGGAACGACCCGGTGGTTCGTGACCGATTGCTCTATCCCCCGACCACGGGCGAGGCAATCGGATTGGAGCTTGCGTTGCCTCACCACCGTTCGGGCCGATTGCCATCGCCCCTACGCCACGCAATAAAATCTCGATCAATAGGGCGGGGTTAGGGACGAAACCTGACGATAAACGAGTGGAATGTTGGGTCTCGTCTCTCGACCCAACCTACGACTACAAAAAAATCGCTTGCCTTTGACAACCGCGAAAAGATGCGATATCCTTAATTTACTGCACTCAATGTATAAACACCCTGCGTGGGACGCCACACAGGGTGTTTATATTATACCTGCACTTTGCCCCATCCCATCCCCCTTCATAATTCATAATTCATCCCTCATAATTCTCCCTATCCCTCATACTTCCGTTAGTGTCATTTGTTTTTCGCCACAACATTTCATAGAACATAGTGCGTATTGCGTAGTACGTAAAAAGGCGCTCAATACGCATTACGCACTACGCAATAAACAAAAGCTCAAATTATGGCGAAAACTTAGAGACACTAACTACTTCCTAATTCCTCTTCCACCTTAGCTAACATCGCTATATCGCTTTCCAAATCCGGGTGCTGCACCAGCCGATCCAACTCAACCACCCGCCTGAGTTGATCCACGGCTTGCGCTAACCTAAGTTATCATAATGAATGGGTGGCAAGACTTCAACAAAACTCTAACAAAATTTAAAGGTACATGACGTCATTATTGTGATATAATAAGTAACGTATCAACTAACATACCGTCTCATTCTCGTCTGCCACCACCGCATCGAATGGGCATTCACCGTACGACAATCAATACCTCTAACCCCCATTAAAACCCCAAATCACTTTCTTGTACAGTCAATTTTAATTTCCATAAAGCTTTCTCGTAGCATCTATTGTGATTTTATAAATCAACAATTAATCGGGTACGAGCCGGAGTCATAAAGCTAGTTTTGTGATTCCCAATTAATTTCTAAAACCGCAATATCATCAATAGATGGCGTTATGCGTACCTGGACCGCGAAGTACGATTCAATGGTTTGGGGATGATCCGTTTCGAGAAAGCCCTTTTTAGCGAAAGGAGTCGCCTATCGAGCAATCGGAGCTAGATTCACGCCAATCTATGGCGTTCTTAATAGTGTTTGGGTAATTGCCTCACCACCTCATACTGCGTGTTCGGGGCTGAAACTGCATACGCCTCACGTAGTGTGTTTTGGGGAAATAAGCTTAATAAATTCTTTTTCTATACAAACTACTTTATTGTTTTTGGAGAGAGACAATGAAAACTATTTCGAAAAAATATGTTGGTTGGCTGCTGGTCACTGTATTGGTAGCCGGATTGTTGGCAATGGTAGGACCGGGCGTAACCGGGGATCAAATAGCCCAAGCGGACTCGGATGGTTTTAGCGTCAAGGTGTTGCAGATACCACCCACATTGACAGGAAAATGGTGGCAGTGGGCTTATTCAATCCCTGTTGATCGAAACCCACTACCGGACCTTACTGGGGAATTCTGTGACCAGGAACAGCCAAAGAATAATGTGTGGTTCCTCGCCGGGGCAGACACTACCAGCGAAGTGGTACGAGAGTGCGAAATTCCCGCTCGAAAGCGGCTATTCTTCCCCATCCTAAACGTTGTATGCCTTGAACTGGACGGAGACGACGAATTTCCATTTGATTTTATTGAAAACACGGAAGATTACTCTGAGGGTCTTGAAGGATGCGTGGAATGGGTAACCGAAAATATGGATCCAAACTCTTTCTCGCTAACCATCGAGAATGACGAGGGCGAAGTACTCGATTTGACCTACGCTATCCAAGAGGTGAAGGACAGCAGAGCGATCAAAATCTATTTCCCGGATAATAACATCCGGGGATATGAGCCTCCGATTGAACCAAATCCGAGCCAGGGCTGGGCCGGCGGTTACTGGGCGTACTTGGACGTACCCCCCGGCGAATATACTCTCAACTTTGCCGGTGGTTTTGACCCAGATTTCGCTCCCTTTGCATTGGACATCACCTACATCCTTACAATCGAGGACAAATAAGTTCAATAATAGAGTTTATCGGAATTAAGGGTACCGCGACATTAAATCGTGGGAACCGGAAAGAACTCCGGTTTTTGCCATAATCATAAGCATGTTGCCCCATTTAGCTCAAAAACGGGCCTGGTCGCTCTCACCTTGAAGAAAAACTGGGGCTCTAACGGTACCATAATTTAGTGCGGACTTACCCGGTTTTCTAGAAGCGCCTATTAGACATTATCGGAAATAGCAAAAAACCAGGTGACAGTCACTTTTTTGGCTCTAAAGAGGGGCACTCTTCCGCGAAGAGGCTCAACATAGAGCACGTTAAGTGACTGTCACCTTAATTCCGATAAAGTCTATTGTTTATGGAAAGACATTGCCCTATAAGCGTTTGCCCGGGCCTATATTTGATCCGTATGGCGGGATAGTGTACATTACCTTCATGGGGGATTATACATTTGTCTGTTATGCTCATGAGAATACACGCTTTGCGGTAAAGCTGGCCCGCGCCTTAGAGAGCCACGGGGTGACCGTATGGCTCGATCAATGGCAGGCGGTTGACAATACAGCCTGGGATCAGCGCATGAAGCACGCCTTGCTGGGATGCAGCCATTTTTTGCTGGTCCTTTCGCCGGAAGCATTTGATTCTTGGCTCGTTCGCGATCAAACGCTACAGGCCATTCGCCATGATAAAGCCATCATTCCGGTTATGTTACAGTCAACTCCTTTGCCGACGAATTTGTCCGACAGGCGTTTTGTCGATTTTTCGAAGGGCTTATTTCAACAGAACGTCGCTAATGTTGTAACCGAATTTTACACCATTACACATCCCCTGAAGCCGTCGTTTACGCCGACCACCTTAAAGCCTCTAACGATAAATTTGCGGTCGTGGTTATGGTCGGGAATGGTCTTAATAGGGTTGCTCGTCGTCGGTGCGCTTATTTTTTACAGACGGTCTCCGGCTCAACCTGAGATCGTCGCAATACCGTCGCAAGTTGAGACTCTGCCTATAACTGACCCTGTTTATATCCCCACCGTCGACGCCGTACAGGTGATAAACCCTCAACCCACTCCCGTAAAAACATTCCAACGGTCCAAAGATGGGCGAACGATGATTTTTATACCGGCGGGCGACTTTCTTATGGGCAGCGACAGCATCGATCCGAAAGCCGGTGATGATGAGAAACCCCAACATTTAGTTTACCTGGATAATTTTTGGATAGATGCCGTTGAAACCACCAACCGCGCCTACCAGCAGTGTGTGGACGCCGGCGGCTGCACGATACCCCAAATACACAACGGAATTTTCGCCGACGATAATTTACCGATAGTTGGTATTAATTGGAACCAGGCCGCAGCCTATTGTGCTTGGACCGATGCCCGGTTACCCACCGAGGCAGAGTGGGAAAAAGCGGCACGCGGTGTTGACGCCCGTATCTATCCGTGGGGGAATGAATTTGATGGCTCGGTGCTGAATTATTGCGATACGCAATGTGTGGCTGATTGGCGCGATTTCAATGGTGATGACGGCTACCGCTACACCGCTCCGGTTGGCAGTTATGTGGCCGGAGCCAGTCCCTACGGCGTTCTAGATATGAGCGGCAATGTGTGGGAATGGACCGCCGATTGGTATGCTGAAGACACTTATGCCCATTCAGATTACAGAAATCCTACCGGACCAGAGGCGGGAGTGCAAAAAGTCATTCGGGGTGGTTCTTGGCTTTATCCTCAAAAAAGTTTGCGAGTGGCCCGGCGACACAAAGATGTTACGACTTCAGCCTATGATAATATTGGTTTTCGCTGTGCTCTATCCGGTACAAATGCCGTTGCGGCTGAGGTACAGGGACGGGGTATCGGCTCCGGCCCCATGCAGGTTAAGTAAATGCGTATATGTCATTTCGTAGCCAAAGGCGGAGAAATCCCTATAGCATCGGCTTGCAAACAACGTTCTCAGGGGTTTCTCGTCGTCCTCCTCGAAACCTG